>NZ_CALMQR010000076.1:0-71540 GCF_937871995.1 uncultured Citricoccus sp.
CAACGGGCTGTCCTCCGCCGCGATCATCCACCCCGGCCAGACCCTCAAGCTCTCCAGCGCGGCCGGCCAGGGGGCGGCACCCGGCAACGACCTCGTGCCGAGCACATTCCTCCACTACACCTACCCGGACCATGTGGTGTCCTCGGCCAACGCGAACAAGCGCGCCCTGCTGGGCGCCGGTGTTCCCTCACGGTCCCAGATGCAGGCGATCATCGCCGACACGGCGCGGCGGATGGGCGTGGACCCGAGCCTCGCGCTGGCGCACTCCTTCGCGGAGTCCAGCTTCAACCATGCCGCCGTCTCCCCCGCCAACGCCATCGGCGCCATGCAGGTCATCCCGTCCTCGGGCACCTGGGCCTCCGAGCTGGTGGGGCGCAAGCTCAACCTGCTGGACCCCTACGACAACGCCACCGCGGGTGTCGCCATCATCCGCCAGCTGCAGCGCAACGCCCCGTCGGTGGACATCGGCATCGCGGCGTACTACCAGGGGCTGGGCGGGGTGACGCGCAACGGCATGTACCCGGACACCAAGCGGTACGTGTCCAAGGTCAAGGGGTACATGCAGCGGTTCTGACCCCCGCGTCCCCGGTGCGTCCGGTCTCCCGGTCTACCCTGTAATGGTGAAGGAACGCCGCACCGACCCCCTGAACGGGACCGTTATCGAGGGACGGTACGAGATACGGTCCCGCCTGGCCCGGGGCGGGATGTCCACGGTGTACCTGGCGGTCGACCGGCGCCTGGACCGCGAGGTCGCCCTGAAGGTGCTGTATCCGCACCTGGCCGAGAACCCTGCGCTGGTGGAACGGTTCGAGCTCGAGGCCAAGACGGCGGCCAGGCTGTCCCACCCCCACGTCGTCAACGTCCTGGACCAGGGCGTGGACGAACGCCCCGACGGGGACCTCGCCTATCTGGTGATGGAGTACGTCCCCGGGTACACGCTCCGGACCGTGCTGCAGCGCCGCCGGGCGATGACCCCCCGGGTGGCCCTGGCCTACCTGGAGGCGATCGTGGACGGGCTCGCGGCAGCCCACCGGGCCGGACTGGTCCACCGGGACATGAAGCCGGAGAACGTCCTGGTGTCCCGCGACGGGCAGATCAAGGTGGCCGACTTCGGCCTCGCCCGGGCGACCACCGACTTCACGGGCATCGGTGCGGCCCTCGTGGGCACCGTGGCCTACATCTCCCCGGAGCTGGTGAGCGGATCCCCCGCCGACGAACGCAGCGACATCTACGCGGTCGGCATCATGGCCTACGAGATGCTCACCGGGCGGCAGCCGTTCGTCGGCTCCTCCCCCATCCAGGTCGCCTATCAGCACGTCAACAACGAGGTCCCGCCGCCCTCCGGCCGTATCCCCGGACTCGCGGACGCCCTCGACCGGTTCGTGTTGTGGTGCACCGCCCAGAACCCGCGGGACCGGCCGGCAGACGCCGGGGTCCTGCTCACCGAGATCCGGCACCTGCGCTCGACGATGGCGGACGCGGACCTCGATTTCGAGCCACCGGTCATCGCGGCCGGCATCGCCGGGGAAGGGTCCACGGAGGCGTTCGGGCGGGTCGGCGCGGATCCCGACGACGAGGCCCGGGCGGGGGGTCAGGCCACCGAGGCCTTCGGCGCCGTGCCCCCCGCGGTCAACGCGGGGGCTCCCGCCATGGACGACGCGTACCGGGACGCGGGATACGGGGTGGACGGGGGCCACGACGAGGACACGGACGAGGTCCCCGGGGATGCCACGGACGTGATCGGTGACGCCGGTGCCACGGAGGGCCTGGACCCGGGAGTCACCACGGTCCTTCCCGCACCGGGCACCCAACGCACCTCGGTCCTGCCCAGCCTGCCACCGGACCCGGGTCGCCGCCCCGGCGGTTCCGGGCACCCGGGCGCCGGTGCACCGACGGACCCGCCCCAGGATCGTGGCACCGTCCCCGGCCCACTGCTTCCCCGCTCCTCGGGCAGGTCCCCCAGGCCGCCCTCCACGCGGCAGCAGCGACGCCAGGCGATCCGGCGTGCCCGCACCCCCACTGAGGACCTGGGGCGGCGGAGCGGGACGCGGATGTGGATCTGGGCGGCGGTCGTGCTCATCCTGACCGCGGTCCTGGTCCTGGCCGGCTGGTTCTTCGGTTCAGGGCCGGGCGCCCTGGTGGTCGTCCCTGACGTGGAGGGGCACAGCAAGGCCGCGGCGGTGGAGGAGCTGCAGCAGACCGGGGTCGGTTACTCGCTGGCCAGCGTCCACCATGACGTGGTGGCCGAGGACAGCGTGATCTCCACGGATCCGGGTCCCGGTACCGAGCTGCGCAGGTTCAACACCGTGCTGGTCACCGTGTCTCTGGGACCGGAACTGTTCGACGTGCCGGACGTCACCGGCCTGGCACGCGAGGAGGCCGCACGGGCACTCGACGGGGCGGGTTTGAGCCTGGGCCGGGTCTCCACGGAGCACTCGGACACCGTGGACAAGGGGCTGGTGATCCGCCAGGAACCGGACGCCGGGGCGAGCCTGCGCGGCGGACGTCCGGTCGCCGTCGTGGTGTCGGACGGGCCGGCCTCCGTCACGGTGCCCGACGTCACCGGCCAGCCCACGGGACGTGCCCGCGGAATCCTCGAGGACGCCGGCTTCACCGTGGAGGAGACGCGGATCCTCGGGGAACTCTTCGGAGACCGGGAGGGCACTGTCCGCAGTCAGACCCCCGAGCCCGGCAGCCAGGCCCCTTCGGGCTCGACCGTGCGCATCGTCATCCTCTGAGGCGGCTGCGCCGGGGCGTCACGCGCGGACGCCCCGGCGGAGGGCAGCCGTCCGCCCGTTCAGACCCCGCGGCCGGACCGGGACAGTGCCTCCGTGACCAGGAAGGCCATCTCCAGGGACTGCTGGTGGTTCAGCCGGGGGTCCACGAGGGACTCGTAGCGATCGGCGAACGCGGACTCGTCGATCGGGTCGGAGCCACCGAGGCATTCGGCCACGTCGTCACCCGTCATCTCCACGTGCAGCCCGCCCGGGTAGGTTCCGGCGTCACGGTGGACCTCGAAGAAGCCGCGCACCTCGTTCATGACGTCGTCGAAGCGGCGGGTCTTGTAGCCGTTCGCCGCGGTCACGGTGTTGCCGTGCATCGGGTCGGTGACCCACAGCGGCGTGGCGTCCGAGTCCCGGACCGCCTCGACCAGCGGGGGCAGGTTCTCCCGGATCCTCTCCGCGCCCATGCGCGTGATGAACGTCAACCGTCCCGGCTCCCGCTCGGGATCCAGCTTGTCGATGAGTGCGAGGGCGTCCGCGGGCTTCGTGGTGGGCCCGAGCTTGACCCCGATCGGGTTGCGCACCTTGGAGAGGAACTCGACGTGGGCGCCGTCCAGGTCACGGGTCCGCTCGCCGATCCACAGGAAGTGCCCCGAGGTGGCGTACGGCAGTCCCGAGCGCGAGTCGATGCGGGTCAACGGACGTTCGTAGTCCAGCAGCAGGGCCTCGTGGGCGGTGAAGAAGTCGGTGCGGCGCAGGGCCTCGAAATCAGCGCCGGCGGCATCCATGAACCGGACGGCACGGTCGATCTCCTGGGCGAGTTCCTCGTAGCGGGAGTACGCCGGGTTCCGCATGAACCCCTGGTTCCAGGCGTGCACGGACCGGAGGTCCGCGAAGCCGCCCTGCGTGAAGGCGCGGACCAGGTTCAGGGTCGAGGCGGAGGTGTTGTAGGCCTGCACCATCCGTCGGGGATCGTGCCGGCGCGACTCGGGCGTGAAGTCGAAGCCGTTGACGATCTCACCACGGAAGGACGGCAGGGTCACGCCGTCGCGGGTCTCGGTGTCCGAGGAACGCGGCTTGGCGAACTGGCCGGCCATCCGGCCCATCTTCACCACCGGCAGGGAGGCGCCGTAGGTCAGAACCACGGCCATCTGCAGGATGGTCTTCACGCGGGCACTGATCTTGTTGGCCGTGGCGCCGGCGAAGGTCTCGGCGCAGTCACCACCCTGGAGCAGGAATGCCTCACCCCGTGCTGCCGCGGCCAACTGGGTCCGCAGCACGTCGACCTCACCGGCGAACACCAGCGGAGGGGCGGAGGACAGTTCCGTCATCACCTCGGCGAAGGCGTCCCGGTCCTCCCAGGTGGGCTGCTGGGTGATCGGCTTCTCCCGCCACGTGTCCAGGCCGGGATAGTCGGCGGCCCCGTTGGACTGGGCTGAGCCGAAGGCCGGGGTATCGGTGCGGGGATCAGAAATCATGCTCCAAGGGTACGGAACGGTTGCCGTTCCCACGTCCACGTGACGATCTCCTACCCCTTCGCCGGCGCGCGGCTCCCGGATGCCGGCCCGGTGGCACGCTCAACCGGCGTCGCGGCCGTCCGCCGGGGGCGCGTTCTTCACCGTGGCGGCGTACACGTCCACGTACTCCTGTCCCGACAGGCGCCGGATGGCCTCCATGATCTGGTCGGTGACCTGACGCTCCACGAAGCGGTCGCCGGCGCGGTCGTAGTACTCCGAGAAGTCGAGCGGGGGGCCGAAGATCATGCCCACGCGGCGGATGTTCGGAATGGTCCTGCCGATCGGCTGGACCTTGTCCGTGCCGATCATCGCGATGGGCACGACGGGGACCCGCGCCTTCAGGGCCAGCTTCGCCACGCCGAGCTTGCCCCGGTACAACCGGCCGTCCGGGCTGCGGGTGCCCTCCGGGTAGATCCCGAGCAGCTTCCCCTCCTGCAGCACCTCGAGCCCGGAGCGCAGGGAGTCCAGTGAGGCCTGGCCGCCGGCACGGTCCATCGGCAGCTGATGGGTGGCCTCGAAGAACTTCCGGGTCAGCCACCCCCTGACACCCTTGCCCGTGAAGTACTCCATCTTCGCCAGGAAGTGGACCTGCCGGCCGAGTTGGGACGGCATGAAGATCGAGTCGGAGACCGAGAGGTGGTTGCTGGCCAGGATCGCCCCACCCTCCTCGGGGACGTTGCCCAGGCCCTTCACCCAGGGCCGGAACACGAGGTTCGTCACGGGGGCCACCACGAAGGTCTTGGCGAACCAGTAGAACACGATGGTCTTCCTCTCAGGTGGTGGCGTGGACCGTTCCCAGTCTAGGGAGCGATCGCGGGGGGCGGGACGCTACGCTGGGGACATGATCGCCCACCAGCGGGCGCTGTCCCTCCACGGCGCCGACGACGGCCCCCTGGCCGCGTCCGCCGGGTCCGGGTCGACGGGGGTCGCCCTGTTCCACGGGTTCACCTCGGGTCCCGTCTCCGTGACCGGTTGGGCCCGCGCCCTGGCGTCGGCGGGTGCCTCCGTGGAGGTCCCGCTGTTGCCCGGCCACGGGACCCGGTGGCAGGACCTCCGGGTCGTCACGGCCGAGGAGTGGCGGGCCACCGCGCGGGACACGGTCGACCGCCTGTTCGCCCGGCACGACCGCGTGGTCGTCGCCGGTCTGTCCATGGGCGGCGCGCTCGCGCTCGATGCGGCCGCGCACCGGTCCGTGTCCGGCGTCGTCGTGGTGAATCCCGGGCTGCGCTTCGCCTCCCCGGCCGCTCCCCTGGCGAGGGTGCTCAAGTACGCCGTCCGCAGCGTGGCACCGATCGCCAACGACGCCGCGCGCCCCGGGGTGGACGAACAGGCCTACCCGCGCACCCCGGTGGCCGCCGTCCAGCAGGTCGGCGCCCTCCAGGCCGCCGCCCGGGCCGGACTGCCGGCGATCACGGCACCGGTCCTGGCGTTCCGGTCCACGACTGACCGCGTGGTGCCCCACTCCTCCATGGCCGCCCTCGCTCGCGGCCTGGCCCCCGGGCTGCTGACCGTCAGGCCGCTGTACAACAGCTTCCACGTGGCCACCCTGGACTGGGACGCGGGGGTCATCGAGGACGAGTCGGTCAGGTTCATCGCCGGGTTGGCATGTGGACGGGCCGACGTCCGTGGCTGAGCCCCTGGACCGCGACCACGAGGGCAGCGACCCCGAGCACCGGGACCCGGACGAGGTCGACCGCCGGTGGCAGGAGATCATCGCCGGGCTGGGCCCCCTGGACGCCGGTGCCCGGGATACCGCGTGGCCGGAGCCCACCGCGGCGGGATCGGCCGGACCGGATCCGGACGCACCGGACCGCGAGGAGCCCCCGGCCCCCGGCCGGGCGTGGGGTCCACGCGACTTCCCGGAGGACGAGGACGACGGGGACTTCATCCCGCCCGAGCCCCCCGCGCTCGGCTCCGGCAACCCGGTCGTCGTGCTGAGCTTGATCGGGGTGGCCGGCGCACCCGCGGCCCTGTTGCTCGCGGCGATCCTCTGGCCCTCGGTGCCCGGACTCGTGCTCGCGGTGCTGATCGCCTCGTTCGTGGCGGGCGCCGTGGGACTGTTCTTCGCACTCCCCCGGGACGCGGACCGGGACGGCCCCGGCGGCGACGGTGCGCAGGTCTGATCCGCGCGACCGGTCACCGGGCGGCGGTGGCCGACTCCCTCACGGACCAACCGGAGCGCTCCAGCGCCAGGCCCGCCGCGCCGAGCCAGCCGGCCCGGTTGCCCAGGCTGGCGACCATGACGGACGGGACCGGACGCCGTCGCCCGCCGGGGATGTGGCGGGCCAGTTCCGCCCGGGCCGGCTCGAGAAGGAGGTCACCGGCGACCGCCACTCCGCCGCCGATGACGAACCGGGAGGGGTCCAGCACGGCGGCCAGCGTGGCCAGGCCACGGCCCAGCCACCGGCCCGTCTCCTGCACGGCCCGCACGGCGCGCGGGTCCGCGGACAGGGCGTCGTCGAGGACCGACCGGGCGGAGGGACGTCCGGCGCGGGCAGCCAGGGCCTCGGCGGAGACGAGCAGTTCCCAGCATCCGGTGTTCCCGCAGGGGCACGGCAGCCCCGAGGGGTCCACGGTCATGTGCCCGAACTCCCCGGCCATGCCGTGCGCGCCGACGTCCACCACCCCCTCCTGGACCAGCGCGCCCCCGATGCCGGTGCCGATGGCGACCATGACCATCCGGTCCGGCCCGCGGACCGGGTCCGGACCCGCCGGCGGGGCAGCCGGGTCCCCCAGCCGCGCCTCCGCCCAGGCCGCCGCGTCCGCGTCATTGACGACCGCGGGCCAGGGGACGGTATCGCGGGACGGGCGGGCGGCTGCCTGAGCACTGGAAGGCCGTCCCGTCGCCTCCGACAGGGCAGCGCCCAGGTCCTGGGGCAGGGGCCGCTGGCGCCACCCCATCAGGTGCGGGCTGAAGACGGCGGTGCCGCTGCGCGGGTCGATCCAGGCGGCGGCGGAGACCCCCCACGGCACGGGCAGACCCGGCCAGCTGGCGTCCAGGGCCCCGAACAGCTCCAGCGCCGTGCGGGCGCACAGGGCGCTCAGGCCGGCCCCGTCCGCCTCGAGGTGGTGAGCGACCCGGATCTCCGTGAGCGCGGGCACCAGTCTGCCCCGGCCGTCCAGCAGGACCGCGCCGGCCTTGACCGCCCCGCCTCCGACGTCGAGCCCGATGGCCGCGGCGACGGGAGCCCCCGGGTGTGCAGATCCGCCCATCGTGCCGGCCACCGCCTTCCGGACCGTCGGTCCCACCGTTCCTGCTGACAACCGAAGTTACCCATGAGTAGAATATTTCCTGTGGCGCAGGACACACCGGTCCGACCCCTCCGGTAGGGTCAGAGGACACGGGGACCCCCGCCCCGGAGGGCCTGCACCCGGGACCACCACTCTGCCACGCAGGCGGCTACCGTCGATCACCAGGAGCGAACGTTGAAGGAATACACCTCCCCTCCCGTCGTGGACGTCCCCCGGGACATGAACATCACGGACCTGGTGGAGCAGCAGGTCCTGGCCGATCCGCGGCGCCCCCTGTTCGCCCGGCAGACCGCCCCGGCGCAGTGGACCGACGTCAGCGCGGAGGAGTTCCGCGAGGATGTCCGCACCCTCGCACGCGGCCTGGCCGCCGCCGGGCTGGAGCCGGGCGACCGGGTGGGGATCATGGCCCCCACCCGCTACGAGTGGACCCTGATGGACGTGGCCATCTGGTACGCCGGCGCCGTCACCGTCCCGATCTACGAGACGTCCTCCCCCAGCCAGGTCGCCTGGATCATCTCCGACGCCAACGTGCGGGCGGTGGTCTGTGACACGTCGCGGCACCAGGGCGTGGTGGACACCGCCATCCGCCAGGAGCAGCTGGATCCGCTGGTCTCCAGCTGGCTGATCGAGGACGACGGTCTCGACGAACTGCGCGCGCTGGCCGAGCGCGGACCGGACGAGACCACCATGGAGTCCCGCCGTTCCGCCGCCACCCTGTCCGACCTGGCGACCATCATCTACACCTCGGGCACGACCGGCAAGCCGAAGGGTTGCGAACTGACCCACGGCAACTTCGCCGAGCTGAGCCTGCAGACCCTCGGGACGAACCTGGGCGAGGTCGTCAACCCGCAGGCCAGCACCGTGATGTTCATCCCCTTGGCCCACGTGTTCGCCCGTTTCATCTCCGTGCTGGCGCTGGCGGCGGGCACCAAGGTGGGCCACACCTCCGACCTCAAGCAACTGGTCCCCGACCTGCAGTCCTTCCGGCCCACCTTCCTGCTGGCCGTGCCCCGGGTCTTCGAGAAGGTCTACAACTCCGCGCAGCTCAAGGCGGAGACCGGGGGCAAGGGCAAGGTCTTCGCGGCCGGCGCCCAGGCCGCCATCGACTACTCCACGGCGAAGAGTGCCGGCAGGGTGCCCCTGGTGCTGCGCGTCAAGCACGCGGTGTTCGAGAAGCTGCTCTACGGCAAGATCCGCGAGGCCATGGGCGGGCAGGTCACCCACGCGGTGTCCGGCGGCGGCCCACTGGGTGCACGCCTGGGCCACTTCTTCCACGGCATCGGCGTCAACATCATGGAGGGCTACGGCCTGACCGAGACCACGGCACCGGTCACGGTCAACGTCCCGCACGGGGTGAAGATCGGCACCGTCGGCCCTCCGATCCCGGGCAACGGGGTGCGCATCGCCGAGGACGGCGAGATCCTGGCCAGGGGTGTCTGCGTGATGCGCGGCTATCACAACCGTCCGGACCTGACCGAGAAGGATTTGGTGGACGGCTGGCTGCACACCGGGGACATCGGGGACCTGGACGACGAGGGGTACCTCACCATCACCGGTCGGAAGAAGGACATCATCGTCACGGCGTCCGGGAAGAACGTGGTGCCGGCGCTGCTGGAGGACCAGATCCGGGCCGACGCGGTGGTCTCCCAGTGCGTCGTGGTGGGTGACCAGCGGCCGTTCGTCTCCGCCCTCGTCACCCTGGACGCGGACATCCTGCCGCGCTGGCTGGGCCAGCACGGTGTCCCGGCGGACACGCCGATGGACCAGCTCGCCACGCACCCCGTGGTCCTCGACCACGTCCAGTCGGTGATCGACAGGGCCAACGAGACGGTGTCCAAGGCGGAGTCGATCCGGGCGTTCCGGATCGTCCCCGTGGACTTCTCCATCGAGTCCGGCCAGATGACGCCGTCCCTGAAGATCAAGCGCAACGTGGTCCTGGAGGACTTCGAGTCCCTCGTCGAGGAGATCTACGGGGCGCCGAAGCCGGTCTCGTCCTAGAGGCGGCCGCTGTCCGGGACGTCGAGTCCGAGCAGCGCGTTCTCCACGACCTCCGTGAGTGCCGGGTGGATCCAGTACTGGCCGCGGGCCATCGCGTGGGCGTCCAGGCCCATGCTCATGGCCTGCACCAGGGGCTGGATGAGATTCGGCGCGTCCCGTCCGATCAGGTGGGCCCCGAGGAGCAGGCCCGTCTGGCGGTCGGCGATGACCTTGCACAGGGAGGTGCCGTCCTCCATGGCCCAGCCGTACGCCACGTCGCCGTAGTTCTGCTCCTTGACGGTGATCCTCTCCGCGCCGTACTGCTCGACGGCCTCCGCCTCGGTGAGACCGACCGCGGCGACCTGAGGCCGGGAGAAGACCGCCGAGGGCACCGGACCCAGCGTGTTCGGCCGCAGGTCATCCGGGTGCTCCAGGTTGTGGCTGACCACGCGCTGGTCGTGGTTCGCCACGTGCTTGAGCTGGTGGGGACTGGAGACGTCACCCAGGGCCCACAGCCCGGGCACCGGCTCACCGCCGGAGAGCAGCCGCTGGTACTCGTCGACGGCGAGCCGCCCGTCGGGATGCAGGTCCAGCCCGGCGGCGGCCGGGTCGAGCCGGTCGCTGTTGGGGACCCGGCCATAGGCGATGAGCACGGCGTCGGCGTCCACCTCCCAGGTGGTGTTGGTGGGCCCGTCGAGATGCACGGTCACCCACCCGTCCAGCCCCTCCTCGATCCGGGACAGGGTCCAGCCGGTCTCGACCCGCCACTGGGTCGAGGCCATCTCGGTGAACCGCTCGGAGATGGTCGCATCGTGATGGCGCAGCAGTCGCGGTGAGCGGTTCACCTGGACCACGGAGGACCCCAGGCCGGAGAAGATCGAGGCGAACTCGGCGGCGATGTACCCCCCGCCCAGCACCACGATCCGCTGGGGCAGCCGGGGCAGGCGCATCACGGTGTCCGAGGTGTGGACCTGGGGCAGGTCGCTGCCGGGGACGGAGGGGACGACCGCCCTCGAGCCCGCGGCGACCACGATGTCCTGGGCCTCCAGGACCCGCCCGCTGGCCGTGGTCAGCTGGCGGGTCCCGGTGAACCGCGTCTCCTCCGGGATGACCGTGGTGTTCTGCAACTCGACGTCCCGGTAGTGCAGGCCCCCGGCGGAGATGGCGTCGATGCGCGAGAAGATCCGGTCCCGGATCCCGGGCCAGTCGGTCCCGCCGATCCCCAGGTCCACGCCGAGCCGGCTGGCCTCCTCCGGCACCACGGCCAGCGACGCCGGGTAGGCGAACATCTTGGTGGGGATGCAGCCGACGTTGAGGCAGGTGCCCCCGAACGTGCCGGAGTCGATGATGGCCACGCGCTTGTCGTCCCAGTACGGGGTGACCAGCGAGTTGCCGGAGCCGGAGCCGATGATGGCGAGGTCGTAGGTTTCGGTGCCCATGGCTCTCAGCCTAAGGCTCCGCGGGCACCGCCCCGGTCACTCGCCCAGTGTCAGCAGCAGGTCACCACCCTCGACCGCCGTGGTGCCGCCCAGCACCACGCGGGTCACGGTGCCGGAGGCATGGGCCGTGATGGCGGCCTCCATCTTCATGGCCTCGATGGTGGCCACCGTGTCCCCGGCCTCCACGGTGTCACCCTCGGCCACGGTCACGGAGACGACCCCGGCGAAGGGCGCGGCCACGTGCCCCTTGTTGGCGGGGTCGGCCTTCTCGGCCGCCCGGGCGGTCGACTCGACGGAGCGGTCGCGCACGGTGATCTGCCGCGCCTGGCCGTTGAGGGTCACCATCACGGGCCGCATGCCCTTGGCATCGGGCTCGCCGATCGCCTGCAGCGTGGTCAGCAGGCGCACGCCCTTGCCCAGGGAGATGACGTGCTCACGGCCCCGCACCAGCCCGTACAGCCAGTCCCGGGTGTGCAGGACGGAGGTGTCCCCGTAGGTCGCGCAGTTGGCCTCGTACTCCTGCGTCGGCCCCGGGAACAGGAGCCGGTTCAACGTCGCCTGGCGGGTGGCACCGGGTTGCTCCAACGCCGCGCGGTCCTCCGCGGAGAGCTCGGTCTCCGCGCGGCGACGGCCTCGGTTCTGCAGGGCCCGGGTCCGGAACGGCTCGGGCCAGCCTCCGGGCGGGTCCCCCAGCTCTCCGGAGAGGAAGCCGATCACGGAGTCCGGCAGGTCGAAGTCCTGGGGACTCTCCGCGAACTGGGCCGGGTCCACGTCCATGCCGACCAGCTGCAGGGCCAGGTCCCCGACCACCTTGGAGCTCGGGGTGACCTTGACGATGTTGCCGAGCATGTCGTTGGCGGCCTCGTACATCCGCTCGATCTGCTCGAAGCGGTCGCCCAGGCCCAGGGCGATGGCCTGCTGGCGGAGGTTGGACAGCTGGCCGCCCGGGATCTCGTGCCGGTAGACGCGTCCCGTCGGTGCCGACAGCCCGGACTCGAAGGGGCGGTAGACCTCACGGATGGTCTCCCAGTACGGTTCCAGCGCGGCGGCCTGGTCCAGCCCGAGACCGGTGTCCCGCTCGGTGTGCTCCAGGGCCGCCACCAGGGCGGACATCGGCACCTGACTGGTGGTCCCGGCCATGGACGCGACGGCCGTGTCCACCGCGTCCACCCCCGCCTCGGCGGCGGCGAGCAGGGTGCCCAGCTGACCACCGGCGGTGTCGTGGGTGTGCAGGTGGACGGGCAGGTCGAACTCGGCGCGCAGGGCACCGACCAGCTCCCGGGCAGCCTGCGGCCGCAACAGTCCGGCCATGTCCTTGATGGCCAGGACGTGGGCCCCGGCGTCGACCATCTGCCGGGCCAGGCCCAGGTAGTAGTCCAGCGTGTAGAGCTCCTCCGCGGGATCCAGCAGGTTGCCGGTGTAGCACAGGGCCGCCTCGGCCACCGCCGTCCCGGTGGCCCGGACCGCGTCGATGGCGGGGGCGATCTGCCGGACGTCGTTCAGCGCATCGAAGATCCGGAAGATGTCCACACCGGTCTGGGCGGCCTCGGCCACGAAGGCATTGGTCACCTCCACGGGGTAGGGCGTGTAGCCGACCGTGTTGCGCCCGCGCAGCAGCATCTGCAGCGGGATGTTCGGCAGTTCCTGGCGCAACCGGGCGAGCCGGTCCCAGGGGTCCTCACCGAGGAAGCGCAGGGCGACGTCGTAGGTGGCCCCACCCCAGGCCTCCACCGAGAACAGCCCGGGCAGGGTGTGCGCGACGGCCGGAGCGGCCGCCAGCAGATCACGTGTGCGCACCCGGGTGGCCAGCAGGGACTGGTGGGCATCACGGAAGGTCGTGTCCGTGACGGCCAGTTCCGTCCGGCCGCGCAATTCGGCCGCGAACCCCTCAGGGCCCTTCTCCAGCAGCACCTGGCGCCAGCCGGCGGGCGGCTGGTGCGGCGAGGGGCCGTCGAACGGGCTGCGATCCGGCTCCTGGGACTTGTCGCCCGGGAAGGCCGGCAGCTTGTCCCTGGGGTCGATCCCGTCCACCCGGGGCCCGTGGGGCTGGTTCACCGTGACGTCGGCGAGGTACTGCAGGGCCTTCGAACCACGGTCCTGGCTGCGGTTGACCTGGGCCAGCTCGGGGTGGGCGTCGATGAAGTCCGTGGCGACGTCGCCCGCCACGAACGTGGGGTCGTCCAGCACGTTCATCAGGAACGGGATGTTGGTGGCCACCCCGCGGACGCGGAACTCGGCCAGGGCGCGCCGTGCGCGCCGCACCGCCGTCGGGTAGTCCCGTCCACGGCAGGTCAGCTTCACCAGCATGGAGTCGAAGTGCGGACTGATCTCGGCACCGGTGTAGATGGTGCCACCGTCCAGGCGCACGCCGGAGCCGCCGGCGGACCGGTAGGCGGTGATGGCGCCGGTGTCCGGCCGGAAGCCGTTGGCAGGGTCCTCCGTGGTGATCCGGCACTGCAGGGCGGCGCCACGGATCCGCAGCTCGTCCTGGCGGATCCCGAGCTGCTCGAGCGTCTGGCCGGCGGCGATGCGCAGCTGGGAGGCGACCAGGTCGACGTCGGTGATCTCCTCGGTGACGGTGTGCTCGACCTGGATCCGGGGGTTCATCTCGATGAACACGTGCTGACCGGTACGGTCCCCCGCGGTGTCGACGAGGAACTCGACGGTGCCGGCGTTGACGTACCCCATGGCCTTGGCGAACTTGACGGCATCGGCGTAGAGCGCCTGGCGGATGGACTCGTCCAGCTGCGGGGCCGGGGCGATCTCGATGACCTTCTGGTGGCGGCGCTGCATGGAGCAGTCGCGCTCGAACAGGTGCACGGTCTCCCCCGTGCCGTCCGCCAGGACCTGGACCTCAATGTGCCGGGGCCGCAGCACGGCCTGCTCCAGGAACACCGTGGCGTCGCCGAAGGCGGTCTCGGCCTCGCGCATGGCCGCGTTCAGTGCGTCCGGCAGCTGGGCGGCGGTCTCGACCCGGCGCATGCCGCGGCCGCCGCCGCCGGCCACGGCCTTGACGAAGATGGGGAAGCCGATGTCCTCGGCCTGTGCGACGAGCCACTCGGCGTCGGAGCTGGGCTCGGAGGACTTCAGGGTGGGGATGCCCGCCGCCTTGGCGGCCCGCAGGGCCTCCACCTTGTTACCGGTCAGCTCCAACACGTCCGCGGGAGGACCGACGAACGCGATCCCGGCCTCCGCCGCGGCCCGGGCCAGCCCGGCGTTCTCCGACAGGAAGCCGTACCCCGGGTAGATGGCGTCACATCCTGACTCCTTGGCCACCCGGATGATCTCGTCCACGTCCAGGTAGGCGCGGATCGGGTGCCCCTCCTCCCCGATCCGGTAGGCCTCGTCCGCCTTCTGCCGGTGGATGGAGTTGCGGTCCTCATACGGGAAGACCGCCACGGTCCGGGCACCCAGCTCGTAGCAGGCACGGAAGGCGCGGACCGCGATCTCCCCTCGGTTGGCGACCAGCACCTTGGAGAACATTCCGTCGGTGGCGTTGGATGACATGGAGCCTCCTGGGCTGCCCGGCGGGTCTGCCGGGACACGATCAGGCGCGGTCAGCGCACGGTGGAGCCACTTCCTTGTGGCTTGCATCACCCGTCAGTGTCGCATACGACCCCGGCACCCACTACGTGAGACCCGTCACAGTGTCGTCAGCACTAGGATGGACCACGGTCCCGGGCCACCCACCCTCTGGTCGACAGTCAGGATTCCACCGCCGTGCAGATCATCTCCATCTCCAGCCTCAAGGGCGGGGTCGGCAAGACCTCGGTCACCCTCGGACTGGCCTCGGCGGCGCAGGCGCAGGGCATCCCCACCCTCGTGGTGGACATGGACCCCCATGCCGATGCCACGACCGGACTCGGGGTCCGGCAGGACGCCGGCACCGAGGACGTGGGCACCCTGCTCTCCCACCCCCGGCGGGTGTCCCTGACCGATCACGTGGTCGCCTCGGGCTGGACCGGGTCCACCGCGGCCCCGGCGGCCGACGGCGACGGCGCGGGCGGTCCCGACGGCGGCGCGCCCCGGATCCTCGACGTCGCGCGCGGCTCCTCGCGGACCTCGCTGTACGAGCGCCCGACGACCCGTCAGCGCGAGCTGCGCCGGCTCACCCAGCTGGTCGAGCCCGTGACGCGCTACGCACTGGTCCTCATCGACTGCCCCCCGGCCCTCAACGGCGTCACGCGGATGGCCTGGGCCGCCTCGACGGACGTGCTGCTGGTGGCCGAGCCGAGCCTGTTCTCCGTGGCCGGCACCGAACGCACCCTGCGGGCCCTGGACCTGTTCCGCAAGGAGTACGCCCAGGGCGTGACCTCCACCGGAGTGGTGGCCAACCGCGTCCGGCCGGCCAGCGTGGAGCACCAGTTCCGCCTGGGCGAGATGGAGCGGATGTACGGCGACCGGTTGCTGCCCGTGGCCATCCCGGAACAGGGTAACTGGCAGCAGATCCAGGGCGCAGCCTGGCCCGTCCACGCCTGGCCCGGCGAGATGGCCGCCCAGTCCGCGGCACTGTTCGATGAGCTGCTCTACGCCGTGCAGCGTCCATTGAAGGACCGCCGCAGCCAGCGCCGGCACTGAGGCGCGCCCCCCTGCCGGAGCACGATCGCCGTCAGACCGCGACGACCCCGTGCCTGCCGGCGGCAGGGACGGGGCCGTCGTCGGGAAGAGGCGGTGGGACGCCCCTCAGGAGGCGGACTTGCGCTGGGCGCGACGCTGGGAGAGTTCGTCCCCGGGGAAGTCGCCGGGGGTGTCATGCAGGCGCTCGGAGGGCAGCTGGGCGAGGGAGCCCTCGACCTCACGCCAGACCCGGCCGACGGCGATGCCGAAGACACCCTGCCCGCCCTGCACCAGGTCGATGACCTCGTCGGCCGACATGCACTCGTAGACCGAGGCACCGTCGCTCATCAGCGTGATCTGTGCCAGGTCGTCCACGCCGCGCTCGCGCAGGTGTTCCACGGCCGAACGGATCTGCTGCAGCGAGACCCCGGTGTCCAGCAGCCGCTTGACCACCTTGAGCACGAGGATGTCCCGGAAGGAGTACAACCGCTGTGTCCCCGAGCCGCTGGCTCCCCGGACGGTGGGCACCACGAGGCCCGTCCGGGCCCAGTAGTCCAACTGGCGGTAGGTGATCCCGGCCGCCTTGCACGCGGTGGGGCCGCGGTATCCGACGCCCTCGTCGAGCACCGGCAGGTCTTCGGTGAACAGCATGCCCTGCGCCGGGGTGCGCGCAGCGGCGGGATGCGTCACGTCCGGGGACTGCCCGGCCTCGCCCTTGGGACTCACTGGAACCCTCCTGGTCTCAGGTCCACACTGGGGAAGGAAGGAGCCGCCGGTCCGGACCAGCGGAGCGCGACGGGCATCGACCCGGCCCGGCACCGCTGACCGATGCGAATGGACCGGCAGGCAATGTGGAACCTCTGCTGACGACGGTAGGCCCGTGGAGGGCCACGGTCAAAGACCCAGTCGCTTTCGCCGCGAACGTGTCGTCTCCCGCGGAGGGCCGGGGCAGCCGGCCCGGTGACGTCCGGGGCGCTGTCAGGACTGTCCCGGACCGCCGTCGGCGAAGTCCTCGGGGTCCACGGAGTCGAGGAACTCGCGGAACTTACTCAGCTCGGCATCGCGGTCCGCGGACCGGGACACACCGGTGGCGGACTCGTCCGTTGTCTCCTCGTCCTCGTCCTCCAGCGCCTGCTCGGGGTCCACCCCGGCATCCTGGAGGACCTCCGCCGCGCACAGCACGGGCACCCCGGCACGCAGGGCGCAGGCGATGGCATCGGAGGCCCTGGCATCCACCCGGGCGCCGTTGTCCAGCACGAGCTCGGCGTGGAAGACGGCGTCCCGCACCGAGCTGATCCGGACGGACTCCAGGGCGGTGCCCGCCGCGGCGATGACGTCGACGAGCAGGTCGTGGGTCATGGGGCGCGGCGGGGTGATCCCCTGTTGCCACAGGGCGATGGCGCTGGCCTCCGGAGCCCCCACCCAGATCGGCACCAGGGTCCCGGTGCCGGGGTCCTGGAGGAGCACGAGCGGCTGGTTGCCGGGCAGCTCCACCCGGACTCCCAGCACCGTCATCTCCACGTCGGGCAGGGCCATGTCCGCCTCACGAATCCAGTTCGGCGACCGCGGCGCCCACCAGGGCGCTGTGCAGTCCCAGGCAGGCCTCGCTGATCTCCCGGGCGGTCTCGGCCACCCGGGCCCCGGCCGCGGAGTCGCGGCGGCTGGCCAGGGGGGCCGTCACCCGTTCGATGAGACCGAGCTCTCGGTCCGCTGCCGCCCGGAACGGACGCAGGTGCCGGGGCTCCAGTCCGTGGGCGGCCAGCACGACGGCGGACCGGGTGGCCTTGAGGCAGTGCTCGCTGTACCGCCCGTCCTCGTCGGCGGCGATCATGCCGTACTGCTCGAGCGAGTCCAGCAGGTCGGCGCTGGCACCGGAGATCCCCTGCAGTTCGGCCCGGGTCAGCGGCCGGGTGTGCCCCGCCAGTTCCTGGGCGAGCTGGTCCGAGACCGAGCGCGGGGTCAGCGTGAGGCCGCCCGGCAGCGACTCCGGATGGTCACCGCGGTCCACCGCGTCGAGGTAGTCCTTGATGACCTTCAGCGGCAGGTACTGGTCGCGCTGGAGTGCCAGGATGAAGCGCAGGCGGTCGACGTCCGCGTCCGTGTACTTCCGGTAGCCCGCGGCGGTCCGCCGGGGGGTGATCAGGCCCTTCTCCTCCAGGAAGCGGATCTTGGAGGCGCTGGCCTGGGGGAAGTCCTCCTTGAGCTCGCCGAGGACCTCACCGATGTTCATCACGGCGCGGCTCGCACCGGTCCTGGCGGTCGAGACGGTGCGGCGGGAGGCTGCTGCGGTCACGGAGGGTTCCTCGGGTCTTCTTTCGGTGGCGTTCGTCGGTCTGATCCGGCCCGGGTCAGGCGCTGAGCCGCTGGGTGCCGGCGTAGAACGTCAGCCTGAACTTGCCGATCTGCACTTCCATCCCCGAGCGCAGGGCCACCGAGTCCACCCGGTCGTGGTTGACGTAGGTGCCGTTGAGCGAACCGGAGTCGACGACGACGAAGCCCTCTCCCTGACGGCGGAACTCGGCGTGCTTGCGGGAGACGGTGACGTCATCGAGGAAGATGTCCGCGTTCGGGTGACGTCCCGTGGTGGTCACGTCCTGGTCCAGCAGGAACCGTGCCCCCTGGTTCGGGCCGGCGTGGGCCACCAGCAGGGCCGATCCGATGGGCAGGGCGTTGATCGCAGCGCGGTCCTCCGCGTCGAGCGCGCGATCGACCGGACCGCCGAGGTCAGGCAGTCCGATGCTGGTGGTCTGCGCCTCTGGCTCGGTACCCGGTTCCCTGCCGCCCGGGTGCTGGGTGCCTGACATTGCTCCTCCGAGGTGGTGTCCGACCCGCTCTGCGGCGGGCCGGACGTAGTGCTTCCGTGACCTGACTAGCCTACCTGCTGACGGTAGCCCTCTGCATCGAGCAGGGCCTCGACCTGCGCCGGGTCCTTCACCGAGACCTCCATGAGCCAGCCCTCGCCGTAGGGGTCGGCGTTGAGCTTGGCGGGATCGGCGTCGAGCTCCTCATTACGGGCCGTGACGGTCCCCGTGACGGGCGCGAACAGGTCGCTGACGGACTTGGTGGACTCCACCTCGCCCACGGTCGACTCCGCCTCGATCTCCGTGCCGACCTCCGGCAGGTCCACGTAGACCACGTCGCCGAGGGCGTCCTGGGCGAAGTCGGTGATGCCGATGCGGACCACGCCGTCCGCGTCGGGACCGGAGACCCACTCGTGCTCGGCACTGTAACGAAGCCCGTCGGGGATGTTGCTCATGATTCCTCCAGGTGATCGGGGACGCTGGACCGTCCTGAGCGGGTCCACGCGGTACAGCACTGAGACTACTGGGGTCCCGTGCCGGGCGCCAATGGCGTCCGGCCACCCTCGACGACGCGCCCCAACAGGGTCACCAGGCGCTCCCGCTCCCCTTCCGGCACCGGCGCCAGGATGCGCTCCTGGACGCGCAGGACCAAGGGGTCGACTCCCTCCAGGAGTGCTCGGCCGGCCGGGGTCAGCGCCACCTGGCGGGTCCGCCGGTCGAACGGATCGGCCGTCCGCTCCGTCCAGCCTCGCGCCTCCAGCCGGCCCAGCACGTCCGAGGCGCTGGAACGGTCGACCGCCGAGGCCTCGGCCAGCGCGCCCTGCCCCATCCCCCCGGCCCGCCGGAGCTCGTCCAGCACCGCGAACTGGGGACCGGTGAGCTGCCCGCCCACCTCCTCGGACCACAGCACCGAGTGCCGCTGCTGGGCCAGCCGGATCAGGTGACCGGGCCGGCGGTCCCGGCCCGACGGACCGACGTCGGCCACCAGCGCCAGTCGTGCCGTGAACCAGTCCCGGGCCCCGGACGGCAGGGGCTCCAGGAAGCGCGACTGGACACGTGCCACGGGCGCGGCGAGTCCCGCCAGCGCCGCGCCGGAGGGCGCGGTCAGCGTGATGACCTGCCGGCGGCCGTCGCGGGGGTCCCGGGACTGCCGGATCCACCCCTGGTCCCGGAGCCGTCGCACGATCCCCGCCGTGGTGGACCGGTCAAGCCCGGCCCGGAGGCCGATCGTGTTCTGGTCCAGGCCGTCGTCGGCTGCCGTGAGGGTGGCCAGGAGGGAGTACTGGGAGGGGGTGAGCGTCGAGCCGACCTCCTCGGACCACAGGACGTTGTGCACCTGCTGGCACCGGCGCAACAGGTGTCCGACGAGCGCCCCCCTCCCTGGGCCCCGGTCCCGCCCGTCCCCTTCCGTCGCCACCATGCACTGCCTTTCCGAGTAGGTTCCATCTGCCGCGTCCATGCGTAGGCGGACGATGCACCGCCGGGCGCCCGGACCTCGCCGGACGACGGGTGCGGATGCGACCGCCCCAGCATACTGTGGCTCCAGTCACGCGACTGCGTTATGATCGCCACGGAATCATTCAGCACACGGACGATTGGTGGGCACCCCGCCACGCACCTGTCCCCTCCGGCGAGAAGGAGCCTCATGCAATATCACCTGAACGGCTACCGCTACGGCGATCCCACCATCCAGCCCGCGGCCACCGGTCGTGAGGGAGGACAGGGCCCCCTGCCCGAGGAGGTGGACGTCCTCGTCGTGGGAACCGGGCCCGCCGGCACCGTCCTGGCCGCCCAGCTGGCCGAGTTCCCCGAGATCACCACGCGCGTGGTGGAACGCCGTCAGGGCCCGCTGCCGGTGGGCCAGGCCGACGGCGTGTCCTGCCGGACCGTCGAGATGTTCGACGCCTTCGGGCTCGCATCCACGCTGGTGAACGAGGCCTACTGGGTCAACGAGACCACCTTCTGGTCCCCCGACTCCGCGGACCGCACGGGCATCGCCCGCACCGGCCGGGTCCAGGACGTCGCCGACGGGCTGAGCGAGTACCCCCACGTCATCGTCAACCAGGCCCGGATGCAGGAGATGCTGCTGGAGAAGGCCGCCAAGTCCCCCTCCCGGCTCGAGGTCGACTACGGCTACAAGGCCCTGGGCGTCGAGGTCCCCGAGGACCCGGAGGCACTCGTCACCGTGACCCTCGAGGAGACGGACGAGCACGGCAAGGGCACCGGCGTGACCCGCACGGTCAGGGCGCGCTACGTGGTGGGCTGCGACGGCGCCCGCTCGGCGATCCGCACCTCGATCGGCCGCGCCCTGCACGGGGACGCCCAGAACCACGCCTGGGGCGTCATGGACATCCTGCCCGTGACCGACTTCCCGGACGTGCGCAAGAAGGCGGTCATGCAGTCCTCGAGCGGCGCGCTCCTCCAGATCCCCCGCGAGGGTGGGCACCTGGTGCGCTACTACGTGGACCTCGGCGACATCCCCGAGGGTGACCGCAGCATCCGGGACCGCACCACCTACGAGGACATCCTCTCGGCGGCGCAGAAGGCCATCCGTCCGTACACCCTGGACGCCCGCGACGTGGCGTGGTGGAGCGTCTACGAGGTGGGCCAGCGCGTCACGGACGGCTTCGACGACGTCACCGAGCCCGGCAGCCGCGACCCCCGCGTGTTCATCGCCGGCGACGCCTGCCACACCCACTCGGCCAAGGCCGGCCAGGGCATGAACGTCTCCATGCAGGACACCTACAACCTGGGCTGGAAGCTCGCCGCGGTCCTGCAGGGCCGGTCCCCGAGGTCGCTGCTCACCACCTACTCCGAGGAGCGCCAGACGATCGCCCAGGACCTCATCGACTTCGACAAGCGCTGGTCGAGGATGATGGGCTCCAAGGTCGCGGACCCCGACCACCCCGAGGCCGGCGGGGTGGCCGCCACGGACGTCGAGGCCCACTTCGTGGCCGGAGGCGTGTTCACCGCCGGCCTGTCCACCGTGTACCGCCAGTCCCTGCTGACCGGCGGGACGGCACACCAGGACCTCGCCACCGGGTTCGAGGTCGGGACCCGCTTCCACTCGGCCCCGGTCATCCGGGTAGCCGATGCCAAGCCCGAACAGCTGGGCCACGTGCACGAGGCCGACGGCCGGTGGCGCCTGTACGCCTTCGCCGACGCCGCCGACGCCGCGGACGCCGGGTCCGAGGGCTCGGCGCTGCGCGGGCTCATCACCTTCCTGGACGAGTCGGCCTCCTCCCCCGTCCGCCGCTTCACCCCGGCCGGCTGGGCCGACGACGCCGTGTTCGACGTCCGCGCGATCCTGCAGCAGGAGCACCTGGACGTCGACCTGAACGCCCTCCCGCAGTTCCTGCTCCCCGCGAAGGGGAGGTTCGGCCTGCGCGACTACGAGAAGGTGTTCTCGGCGGAGCGGACCAACGGCCGCCTGCTCGGTGACGTGCCCGGGCTGACGGCCACGCAGGACATCTACGACCTGCGCGGCATCGACCGCGAGCGCGGTGCCCTCGTGGTCGTCCGACCGGACCAGTACATCGCGCAGGTGATGCCGCTGGAGGCCCACGAGGAACTCGCCGGGTTCTTCGCGGCCTTCATGGTCGAGCAGTCCTGACCCCTTTCCGGCGTCACCCGTGAGGGCCGGCCCGCCCCGTGGCGGGCCGGCCCTCGGCGCACCCGCCCGGTGTCCACCGGCACGGGAGACGGCGCCGCGGGCTCAGTCGCCGTCCGGCATTCCCGCCACGTAGGCTGCCTGGCCCACGTGTTGGAGCGCATCGGCGAAGATGCTGACCAGGCGCGCCCCCCGCGTGACCGGCGGGTGCCAGCCCTCGTCGACGACCACGCCGAGGTCGTCGGACCGCAGCCGGCCCAGGTAACCCGTCGCGGCCCCCGTGACCGCGGCGAGGTAGTCCCGGAGCAGGCCCTTGTCCGTCACGACGACGGCGCGGGCCTCGGCCGACGAGTGACCGAAGCCGTGGCCCTCGGCCGGCACCGTCGGCCCGAAGCGGCCGGGCCAGTCCCCTGCGGTCCACGTCTCCTCGACGCCGGCGAGCGCGGCGACCTGGGCGTCGGTCTCGCGGCCGGCATGCCAGACGAGCCAGGCGATCGAGTTCGGGTGCCCACCGGGATGCGCATTGAGCCGGGTGGGGTGCACCTCACCCCAGAACAGGTCGAGCTGGTCGAGGGGCCTGCGGGCCAGGTCGGTGAGGATGTCGGTGGCGTCCATGGCGCCAGTCTGGTCCATGGGCGGGCTCCCCGTCAGGACCGGGCCGGCACGGGTCCGGCGTAGGCGGCCGAGATCCGGTGATAGGCCGGCGACCGCCACGCCACCCCCGCCGCGAGGACCATGACCAGTCCCGCGACGAGGAAGACGAGCGCGATCCCCCGGGCCGTCCCCGTGCCCAGCAGTGGTTCCAGGGCCGCGCCGCCCTCGGCACCCCGGGCGAAGGGGATGATCCAGACCTCCGCGATCGGGGCCACCACGAAGGCCGTCACGGGTGCCGCCGCCGACTCGACGGCCGCGGCGAACCCGAAGACCCGTCCCTGGCGGTGCAGCGGCACGACCTTCTGGATGACGGTCTGCTCCGCGGCCTCCACGGCCGGGATGCCGAGCATGTACAGCCAGATGCCCAGGACGTACAGCCACCCCCACTCCCGGATGGTGAACAGCGAACCGATCACCCCCATGATCGCGACGATGCCCAACAGGGTGCGGATGGGGTTGGGCCCCAGCCCGAGGCGTCCGACGAGGACCCCGCCGAGGATGAAGCCCGTGGCTCCGAGGGCGAACCAGGCGCCCCAGAGCTCGACCGTGAACAGTTCCAGGCCGTAGGGGTCCATCAGGGCCAGGTACACGCCGCCGATGAAGTTGTTGAACGTCGTGAACAGGATCAGCGCGACCATGCCCGGAATGTCCCGGATCGCGGACCAGGCGCCCGCGAGGTCGAACCCCCCGTGGGCGTCGGAGGGAGCCGGTGCGGCCTCCTCGGGCAGGCGCAGGATCGCCAGGTGGGCCAGGGCCAGGGCCGAGAGGACGACGGCGACCAGCACGGTCGGGCCCATCCCCAGCAACCCGATCGAGAGCCCGGACAGGACGGAGGTGGCGATGAAGGCCAGCCCCTGCACCATGCCCACGTAGCCGTTGGCGTTGGCCCGCCGGTCCTGGTCGATGAGCAGGGTGACGGTGGTCGACAGCGCGATGTTCCGCAGGTTCTCGACGACGGCCCCCGCCAGGACGGACAGGGCGAACGCCCAGAACCACGGGCGGTCCAGGGCGCTGCGCTCCTCGGCCGGTGCCACCAGGAACAACAGTCCGGCCACGGCGAACATCGCCAGCGTGACGGCTCCCGCGAACCGCATCACCGGAAGCTTGCGGAACCGGTCCACGTAGGTGCCGAAGCTGATCCCGGTGGCGGCCAGCAGCAGCATGTAGGCGCCGCCGATCACCCCCGTGGCGATCACGTTCCGCGTCTCGAGGTAGATCCAGAAGGTGATGGCGAACCACAGGTAGCTGGTGGTGAGGTTGGCCAGGGCAGTGTTGGCCAGGATGCCGGCGAAGGTGCGGTTGCGCTCCCCCGCCGTACGCACCGGGCGCGTCTGCATGCGCACAGCGTACGCCCACCGGTGGGCCGGGGGCGACGGGCCGACGTCGTGGTGCCGAGTCGGCAGAACCGGGCACGGAATCTCCGGAATCAGGTGTGCTTTCGGTCACACGTGGGTACCGTGTCCCCATGAGCATCGACATTCCCTCAGCAGAAGACTTCGCCGAGCTCACGCAGCACCGGCACGCCGCGAGCGTGTCGTTGTATGTTGCGTCGTCCGGGGCCGACGACGCCCGGGCGCCGATCGGCCGGAACCCCGAGGCGGCCCAGGTGGCCCTGCGCACGATGGCCACGGAGGCTCTGGCCACGCTGCCCGGGTCCGTGCCCGCCGAGGACCGGGAGCGCGTCAGCGCCGAGGTGGCCGCACTGGAGGAGGACCGGGACTTCTGGTCCACCCAGGCGCGCTCCATCGCGGTGTTCGTCTCGCCGTCGGGGTTGCGCGCCTTCCGGCTCATGAACAACCTGAACAGTCACTGCAGCGTCGGCGACCGGTTCGACGTCGGCCCCCTCATCCGGGCCACGACCTTCGCCCACAGCGGGTACGTGCTGGCACTGACGAAGGGATCGGTGCGGCTGCTGGCCCTGGAGGCCGACGCCTCCTGCCATGAGGTGCCGCTGACCGGGCTGCCCGACGACCTCGGCCTCGAACTGCAGACCGCCGACAACGAGGGCCGCATGGACCGCCAGCGCGCGGACGGGAACCAGCGGCCCAAGGTCCAGCGCCGTGACTACTGCTCGACCGTCCAGGAGGCGGTCCTGCGCCAGATCAACGGGTCCGCCCACCCGCTGGTGCTGGCGGCCAGCCCCGACCTGGAACCGGCCTACCG
Organism: uncultured Citricoccus sp.; assembly: GCF_937871995.1. Lineage (NCBI taxonomy): Bacteria > Bacillati > Actinomycetota > Actinomycetes > Micrococcales > Micrococcaceae > Citricoccus > uncultured Citricoccus sp. The sequence continues at coordinate 24,694 of NZ_CALMQR010000076.1, forward strand.
GGAGGTCAACACCTACCAGCGGCTCGTGGAGGAGGGCATCGGCGTCAACCCGGCCTCGCTGTCCCTGGAGGACCTGGGGAAGCGCGGCCGTGAGGTGCTGGACCGCAACTACGCCACCCAGCTGGCCGCCTGGCGCGAGCGCTTCGGCACGCAGCGCGCCCATGGCCGGGCCAGTGCCAAGCTGCGGGAGATCGCCAGGGCGGCGACCGCGGGCCGGGTGGACGTGCTGCTGTTCGATCTCGCGGCCGAACGCGAGGGCACCATCGACGAGTACGGCGAGGTGACTGTCGCGGAGGAGCCCAGCGCCCACACCTACGGCCTGGCGGACGAGGTCGCGGCCCGGGTACTGCGTACCGGCGGAACCGTCAAGGCCGTCCGCTCGGCAGACCTTCCCGACGGCGCCCTGATCGCGGCGACGTTCCGTTCACCGGCCTGAGCCGCGCCGAGGGCGGGTGCTGACCGGATCGTCCCGGTCGGCACCCGCCCTCCCCGCTCGGCAGGTCAGTGGACTCCGCGCATGGCCCGGTGCACCGGGCGGGAGATGACCAGCATGACCACGCCGATCGCGATGGTCACGGCACCGAGGATCCCGAAGTAGGTGCCCTCCGTCTCAGCGGTGTAGTAGCCGGCGAGCGCGCCGGACAGCGCGGTGCCCAGGGCCACCGAGAGGTTGTACAGGGCCACCATCATCACCGGGAACGCCGCGGGCGCGAGCTTGGTGGACAGGGACAGCCCCACCGGGGAGACCATGAGCTCACCCATGGTGGCCACCAGCATGATGAACCCGATCCACAGCACCGGTACCGCTCCCGTGCCGACCATCGGCAGGAACAGCAGGAAGGCGGCGCCCATCAGGGCGATGCCCACCCCGAACTTGACCGGGGTGTTGGGCTGGCGGCGGCCCAGCTTCGTCCACAGTGCGGCGAAGACGGGGGCCAGCAGGATGATGAAGAACGGGTTGAAGGACTGCACCCACGGGATCGGCATCTCCCAGTCGCCCAGCATGCGGTCGAGCCGCGTGTCCGAGTAGAGGGTGATGACGGTGAACTGCTGCTGGAACAGGGCGAAGAAGGCGGCCGAGCCGATGAACAGCGGAATGAAGGCCAGCACGCGACTGCGCTCCTCGCCGGTGGTCTTGGCCGACGTGAGGATGACCGCGAAGATCGCGATCGCGGCCACCACGGAGAGGACGACGACGACGTCGGCCAGGTTCGCGGCGTTGACGAGCCCGGTGGCCACGGCCACCGCGATCACCGCCAGGGCCACGACGGTGATGCCGATCCACCGGCCGTACTGGCTGCGCGGCAGCGGGCTGGGCACGTGGTGGACGTGCTCCGGCAGGCTCTTGCGGGTCAGCGCGTACTGGGTCAGGCCGATGGCCATGCCCACGGCCGCCAGTCCGAAGCCGACGTGGAAACCCCAGGTCTGGGCGGTCCAGCCGGTCAGCAGGGGCCCGACCAGGCCACCGATGTTGATGCCCATGTAGAAGATGGAGAACCCTGCGTCGCGCCGCGGATCGGCCCGCGTGTAGAGGTTGCCGACCAGGTTGGCGACGTTCGCCTTCAGCCCGCCCGAACCGAGCCCCACCAGGACCAGGCCCAGCGCGAGCCCGGGGACGCCCGGGACCAGGGCCAGCGCGATGTGCCCGCACATGATGAGCACCCCGCTGATGAACATCGTCCGTTCCGAGCCCAGCAGCCGGTCGGCCACCCAGCCGCCGATGATGCAGAACACGTAGACCATGCCGCCGTAGGCACCGACGATGCCGGTGGCCACCGCCTCGTCGATCCCCAGGCCGCCCTCGGCGACCGTGAAGTACATGTAGATGAGCAGGATGCCCTGCATCCCGTAGAACGAGAAGCGCTCCCACAACTCGACGCTGAACAGGTTGGCGAGCGGGCCCGGCTGGCCGAAGAACGTCCTGCCCGAGGGGTTCCGCTCAGCGGCGGTGGGTTCGATGGTTTCTGGAGAATGCACCCATACACTTTCCTCCTCTCCTCTGGCAAGTGCAAGTTCACCTGATGGACCCGCTGGACCTGACGGCCGGGGACGTTAGATTCGGGGCATGGACTTTCCGTTCTACACCGTCGGTCACTCGACCCGGACGCTGGAGGAGTTCCTGGACCTGCTGCGCTCGGTGGACGTCCGGTTGCTCGTGGACGTGCGGCGACTGCCCGGTTCGCGCCGCTACCCGCACTTCGACCAGGAGGTCCTCGCGGCATCCCTGTCCGGGACGGGCATCGAGTACCGGCGCCTGGCCTCCCTCGGCGGCCGGCGGTCACGCGACCGGTCCGTCCCGGAGGAGGTCAACGGCTTCTGGGAGAACCGCAGCTTCCACAACTATGCGGACCACGCCCTGTCGGAGGAGTTCAGGACGGGACTGGCCGAGCTGCGGGCGTGGGGTGCCGAGCGGACGGCGGCGGTGATGTGCTCGGAGGCGGTGTGGTGGCGGTGTCATCGCCGGATCATCGCCGACCACCTGCTCGCGGCGGGCGAGGCCGTGCACCACCTCATGGAACCGGGCAAGGCTCCCCCGGCCCAGCTCACCGCCGGTGCCGTGGTGGATCCCGACGGCGGCCGGGTCACCTACCCCGCGCGGTGAGCCGCCGGCGCCGGCGCGGCGAACCGGTCCACGAGGCGGACGCTCTCCGGGTGCGTGCTCGACCGCGCCACGCTCCGCGCCTCCGCGCGCAGGTGCTCCTCCCAGTCCGCCCCGTAGCGACCGGCGCGGAGCAGTGCCTTGGTGGGGCCGACCACGTGGTCCGCGTTGGCCGCGAACGCGTCCTCGGCCTCCGTCAGCCGGCGGGCGAAGCCGGCGGCCGGGACGGACTGGCTGGCCAGCCCCCACTCCACGGCCTCCGCCCCGCCCAGCCGGCGTCCACCCAGGGTCAGCTCAACCGCCCGGTGATATCCGACGGTACGCGGCAGCAGGTAGGACACCCCGGTGTCCGGGGTGAGCCCGACGCCGGCGAAGGCCCCGACGATCTTCGCCTCGTCGCTGGTCAGTACCCAGTCCGCGGCGAGCAGCAGGCCCAGGCCGGCCCCGGCCGTGGCGCCGTTGACCCCGGCGACCACCAGCAACCGCGTGCGGGACAGGGCGGTCATCAGGGTGCTCGTCGCCGTCGCCAGGGACAGCAGGAGCTCGTGCCGCTCCCCGGCCGGCACCGAGGCCATGGATCGGACGTCACCGCCAGCGCAGAAGAAGCGGTCGCGGCCCGTCACGGTCAGCACCTGGACCCGGGGATCTGCCTCGGCGCGTTCGAGTTCCGTGACCAGGGCCTCCGCGAGGGGCTCGTCGAGGGCGTTGCCGGCGGCGACGCGGTCCAGGACGAGCCGGACCACCCCCGAGCGGCGTTCGACCCGCAGCGGCGACGTCACGACTGCACCCTCGGCACCGGGGTCTCGGTGCGCTCGGCACGCAGTTCGCGCTTGAGGAGCTTGCCGGACTGGTTGCGGGGCAGTTCGGCGACGAAGTCCACGCGCTTGGGCACCTTGTAGTCGGCGATCCGGTCCCTGACGTGCGCTCGCACGGCCTCGGCGGTCAGGGCGGCACCGTCCTTGAGGACCACGACCGCGGTGATGGCCTCGATCCAGCGCTCGTCGGGCAGGCCGATGACGGCCACCTCGGCCACCTCGTCGAGCTCGTAGATGCAGTCCTCGACCTCCCGTGGAGCCACCATGACCCCGCCGGTGTTGATCACGTCCTTGATGCGGTCCACCACCTGGATGTACCCCTGGGCGTCCCGGGTGACCTGGTCCCCGGAGCGGAACCAGCCCTCGGAGAAGGCCTCGGCGGTGGCCTCGGGCTTGTTCCAGTACCCGTCCATCAGCTGGGGGGAGCGGTACTGGATCTCCCCGGGCTCGCCGGGTTCGGCCACGCGCCCCTCGGCGGTGACCACCCGGGCCTCGACGAGGTAGACCGGCCGCCCGCAGGAGGCCGGTCGGGCGTGGTGCTCCTCCGGGCGCAGCACGGTGCACAACGGGCCCAGCTCGGACTGGCCGAAACAGTTGTAGAACCCCAGTCCCGGGAACCGGGACCGCAGCCGGCCCAGCACGGTCACGGGTATGATCGAGGCCCCGTACTGGGCCTTCGTCAGGGAGGACAGGTCACGGGTGTCCAGCTCGGGATGGTTGGACAGCGGTACCCACACCGTGGGGGCCAGGAACAGGGAGCCGATGTGCTCCTCCTCCACGTAGCGCAGGATCTCCGGCACGTCCGGCTTGGCCAGCAGGCGCACCGTGGCCCCCAGGGAGAGATACGGCAACAGGAACACGTGCATGGCCGCCGAGTGGTACAACGGCATCGCCACCAGCGGCCGGTCCTCGGCCGTGAAGTCCAGGGCGATGACCGAGGAGACGTACTCGGCCATCAGCGCCCGGTGGGTCATCATCGCCCCCTTCGGGGCCGACGTCGTCCCCGAGGTGTACAGCAGCTGGAGCAGGTCCGTCTCGACCGGGCCCGTGCCGGGCTCCGCCCCCGCACCCGGGCCGGAGCCGGGTCCCTCGCCCTCAGCGGTCTCCAGGAGGGACTGCTGCCCCGTGCCGGAACCGGGGAACATCGGCAGGACGGTCTCGACGCCGGCCGCACGGCCCCCGTCCAGGACCTCGCGGACCAGCGGGGCCAGGGCGTTGTCCGCCACGATCAACCGCGCCCCGGAGTCCTCCAGGATGTAGGCGAGCTCACCGCCCTTGAGGGCGAAGTTCACCGGGACGTGGACCACGCCCGCCTGGGCGCAGGCCAGGAACAGCACGAGGTACGCGTCCGAGTTCACCCCGTAGGCCGCCACCCGGTCCCCCGGTGCGAGCCCGAGGTCCCTCAACCGGTGGCCCACGCGGTCCACGGCCGCCCCCAGGTCGCGGTAGCTCCAGTGACGGTCCTGGAACCGCAGCGCGACGGTGTCGCCGAAGGTGGACACGGCGCGGCGCACCAGGGCACCCACCGTGTTCTGCTGGGCCTGCTGGACGGCCGCCCCCACGCCCCTGCCGGTCTCGGTGTCGGTGTCGGTCGATGTCATGGTCAGAGCCTCTCGATGATGGTGACGTTGGCCTGGCCGCCGCCCTCGCACATGGTCTGCAGCCCGTAGCGGCCGCCGGTGCGTTCTAGTTCGTGCAGCATCGAGGTCATCAGCCGGGCCCCGGTGGCCCCGATCGGGTGGCCCAGGGCCATCGCCCCGCCGTTGACGTTCACCCGGGTCATGTCGGCCCCCGTCTCGTGGGCCCATGCCAGCACCACGGCGGCGAACGCCTCGTTGATCTCGATCACGTCCAGGTCATCGAGGCTCATCCCGGTCCGTTCCAGGGCGTGCCGGGTGGCACGGATCGGGGCCGAGAGCATCATCACCGGGTCATCGCCCCGGGCCGAGACGTGGTGGATCCTGGCCCGCGGGCTCAGACCGTACCGCTCCACGGCGGCCTCGGAGGCGATGAGCAGGGCCGCGGCCCCGTCGGACATCTGCGAGGCGGACGCGGCGGTGTGCAGCCCGCCGGGCACGATCGGCTCCAGCGAGGCCATCTTCGCCACGTCCGGGACCCGGGGACCCTCGTCCGCGGTGACCCCCGGCGCCTGGGGCACCGGGATGATCTCCCGCTCGAAGCGCCCCGCCGCCTGGGCGGCCAGGGCCCGCTCGTGCGAACTCACCGCCAGCCCCTCCAGCGCCTCACGGCTGAACCCCCACTGGGCGGCCATCATCTCCGCGCCCCGGAACTGGGAGATCTCCTGGCCCCCGTACCGGTCCGCCCAGCCCACGGACCCGGTGAACGGGTCCGGGAACCCCAACTCCGCGGCCGCCTGGTTGGCGTGGGACAGCGGGATCGTAGACATCGACTGCACCCCGCCGGCCACCACCAGGTCACTGGTGCCGGACATCACCGCCTGGGCGGCATAGTGCACCGCCTGCTGGCCGGAACCGCACTGGCGCTCCACCGTGGTCCCGGGCACCGCTTCGGAGCCCCCGGCCGCCAGCCAGGCGTTGCGGGCGATGTCCATCGCCTGCGGACCCAGCTGGTCGATACACCCCAGGATCACCTCGTCATACTCGGCCGAGTCGATCCCGGCCCGTCGGACGATCTCCGCGATCGGCGCGGCGGCCAGGTCCAGGGGGTGGACTTGCGCCAGGCCCTTCCCGCGCCGGCCCACCGGGGTCCGCACGGCATCGATGATGTAGGCCTCGGCCACGATTGCTCCTCCAGGTCAGGATGGTCGGCACGCAGTGGCGACGGGACTCACGACGTGTGATCCGACCCACGTGTATGAGGATGTCCAACCACTGGAGATCTGTCCAGAGCGAGGGAAGGAAAAGTTACCGGCCGGTTCGTGGGTGCGTCCCCGTCCGGTCGGCGGTGGCCCCCGACGTGGAGTTCGGGACGCTGAGGGTGAGCGCGGGTCAGCAGCAGGCGCTGGCCCGGACGGGCAGCAGCACCGGGACGGTCGCGGGTGTGGGCGGGATGTCGATGGATGCGGTCGTGGGGGCCGGAGTGCAACAGCCCTGATCGGCAGTGCCGGCGACGGGGGTCGGGACGTCACAGGACCCGCCCAGGTCGGTGGAGCACACCCCGGTCTCGGGCAGCTCCAGCTCCACGTGGTTGGCGGCGGCCTGGTCCCCGGCCAGGGAGGCGGCGATGGAGCGGACCTGTTCGTAGCCGGTGGCCATCAGGAAGGTCGGCGCCCGCCCATAGCTCTTCATGCCCACGATGTAGAACCCCGGCTCGGGATGGGCGAGCATCTTCTCCCCATGCGGCGCGACCGAACCGCAGGAGTGGAACTCCGGATCGATCAGCGGGCCCAGTCGCCTCGGGGCCTCCACGGCCGGGTCCAGGTCCAGGCGCAGCTCGGAGAGCATGCCCAGTGCGGGACGGAATCCGGTGGCCGGCACCACCACGTCCACCACCAGCCGTTCGTCTCCGGCCGGGGTGGAGGCCTGCACCATCATCCCCAGGCCGGTGGTGGTGAAGGCGGTGATGGTGAAGGACGGGTGCACCCGGATGGTCCCGGTCTCCACCAGGTGGCGCAGCCGGGTGCCCAGGGCCCCGCGGGCCGCCAGTTCGTCGCGGTCCTCGCCGCCATAGACCCGGGTGACGTCGGCCGAGCGGACCGCCCAGGAGATCCGGGTGCCCGGGGCGTCCTGGGCCAGGGCGCCGAGCTCGAGCAGGGTGTTGGCCGCCGAGTGCCCGGCCCCGACCACCAGCACGTGCTGACCGGCGAACCGGGCCCGGTCCCGGCCGGTGACGTCCGGCAGCGCGGTGGTGATCCGCCCTGCCGCGCGGGCAGCGGTCTCCCCGGGTGCCTCCAGTCCGGCCTGGCCCAAGGGGTTGGGCTGGCCCCAGGTGCCGGTGGCGTCGATCACCGCGGACGCGAACACGTCTTCCACGGTGCCGTCCGCGTGCTGGATGCGGACCAGGAAGGGTGTGTCCAGGCGGCCGGCGGTGCGGGTCTTGTCCATCCCGGCCCGGGACACCGCGATCACGCGGGCACCGGTGCGGATCCGGGGTGCCAGGGCCTCGGTGGCGGCCAACGGCTGAAGGTACTGCTCGACCAGTTCGGTCCCGGTGGGCAGGGCCTCCGGGTCCGGGGTGACCCATCCGGTGGGCTCGAGCAGGCGGGCCGCGGCGGCGTCGACGTTGTACCGCCACGGGGAGAACAGTCGGGTGTGGCCCCAGGCCCGGATGGCCGCCCCGACGTCTGGGCCAGCTTCCAGGACCAGTGGGTCCAGGCCGCGCTCGACCAGGTGGGCGGCGGCGGCCAGGCCCACCGGTCCGGCGCCGATGACCACGACCGGAAGCCCGGTGGGGTCCGCGCTGATGTCGGTCGTGCTGGAGCTGCTGGCTGTGGTGGTGGGGATGGTGGTGTCAGCCATGAGTGGGCTCCTCGACGAGTGCGGTGGCGATGGACTCGGCATCATTCAGGGCGGCCAGGTAGCGCTCGGCGTCCAGGGCCGCGGCGCAGCCGGTGCCGGCCGCGGTGATGGCCTGGCGGTAGCGGTGGTCCACCGCGTCCCCGCAGGCGAAGACCCCGGTCAGGTTGGTGTGGGTGGTGCGGGCGTCCACGACGATGTACCCCTCGGCGTCCAGCTCCAGCTGGTCGGCGACCAGTTCGGTGCGGGGCAGGTGGCCGATGGCCACGAACACCCCGGTCGCGGCGAGATCGCGGGTGTCCCCGGTGATGGTGTCGGTCAGGGTGACCCCGGTGACCTTGTCGGCGCCGTGGATCGCGGCGACACGGCTATTCCAGGCGAAGTGGATCTTGGGATTGTCCTTGGCGCGGGCGGCCATGATCTTCGAGGCCCGCAGGGCGTCCCGGCGGACCACGACGGTGACGGAGCGGGCGAAGCGGGTGAGGAACAGGGCCTCCTCCATGGCCGAGTCCCCGCCGCCGACGACGACGATGTCCTGGTCGCGGAAGAAGAACCCGTCACAGGTGGCGCACCAGGACACCCCGTGCCCGCTGAGGCTCTTCTCCTCGGGCAGGCCGAGCTCCTTGTAGGCCGAACCGGTGGCCACGATCACCGCCGGGGCCCGGTAGGTCATCCCGGTCAGGGTGGTGACCTCCTTCAGGTGCCGGGACAGGGACACGGACGCGGCGTCGTCGTACTCGATGATGGCCCCGAACCGGATGGCCTGCTCCGCCAGTCCGGCCATCAGCTCCGGGCCCTGGATCCCGCCGGGGAACCCGGGGAAATTCTCCACCTCGGTGGTGTTCATCAGCGCCCCGCCGTGGGTGACGGATCCGGCGATCACCCGCGGGGCCAACCCGGCCCTCGCGGCGTAGATCGCGGCGGTGTACCCGGCCGGACCCGAGCCGATGATGATCAGCTGGTCCGTGGCCTGCTCAGTGCTCGTGGTGTCCGTGGTCGTGGTGCTCATGGGATGGTTCGCCTTCAGTTCGCGGTGGACTCGGCCGGGAGCAACTCGGCGATGAGCTGCTCGATGCGGGTCTTGATCTCGTCGCGGATGGGGCGCACGCCCTCGACGCCCCGACCGGCCGGGTCGTCCAGCTTCCAGTCCTCATAGCGCTTGCCCGGGTAGAACGGGCAGGCGTCGCCGCAGCCCATGGTGATCACCACGTCGGAGTCCTGCACCGCCTCATAGGTGAGGACCTTGGGCTGGTTCGCGCTGATGTCGATGCCCTCCTCGGCCATGGCCTCCACGGCGGCCGGGTTGACCGACTCGGCGGGCGCGGAGCCGGCGGAGCGGACCTCGATCCGGCCCTCGGCCAGATGCTGCAGGTAGGCGGCGGCCATCTGGGACCGCCCGGCGTTGTGCACGCACACGAACAGCACCGACGGCTTCTGGGCGGTCGGGGTGGTCTCTGCAGTCATCGGGTCATCTCTTCTCGGTCGGTGGGTCACGGAGCAGTCGGTCATGAGGAGGTCAGGGGCCGGGGGTACCGGTGAGGTCGGTGAGCAGGGTGCGCACGCGGGCGTCGATATCGTCGCGGACCAGGCGCATCCGCTCGGCCCCTTCGATGCCGCGGGTGGAGGGCTCGTCGGTATGCCAGGTCTCGATGGTCCCTGCCATACCCTCCACCGGGTCGACCTTCGCCTCGTCCCCCAGGACGATGACCCGGTCCACGCGGGCCAGCAGGTCTACGTCGATGGGCTTGGGCTGGCCGCCGGACATGTCCGCCCCGACCTCGGCGACGACCTCGGCCGAGAGGACGTTGATCGCCTCGCCCGGTTTAGTTCCGGCGGAGTGGACTTCCACGCTGCCGGCGGCGTGGTGGTCCATCAGGGCCGCGGCCATCTGGGACTTGCCACCGTTCTTGGCACACACGAACAACACGGCCGGCCGGGACGCGGACTCTGAGGTGGTCATCTCTGGCTCTCCTGTCGGGGATGAGGGTTCAGGCGCGGGTCGCGGCGACGGTCTCGGCGCGGACCGGGACGGTGGGGTCCCCGGGGAACAGCCTGCGCCCGGCCCACAGGGACACGTAGACCAGCCCCACCAGCACGGGAACCTCGATCAGCGGGCCGACGACACCGGCCAGGGCCTGGCCGGAGGTCACCCCGAAGGTGCCGATGGCCACGGCGATGGCCAGCTCGAAGTTGTTGCCCGCGGCGGTGAAGGCCACCGTGGTGGACTTCGCGTAATTCAGCCCCACCGCCTTGGAGGCGATCAGGGCGATGCCGAACATCAGCACGAAATAGGCCAGCAGCGGCAGCGCGATCCGGGCCACGTCCCAGGGGTTGGAAGTGATCGCCTCGCCCTGCAGGGCGAACAGCAGCACGATGGTGAACAGCAGCCCGTACAGCGCCCAGGGCCCGATCTTGGGCAGGAACTCCTCCTCGTACCAGGTGCGCCCCTTGGCCCGCTCCCCCAGCACCCGGGTGAGGAAACCGGCCAGTAGCGGGATGCCCAGGAAGACCAGGACGCTGAGCACGATCGCCCAGACGGAGAAGTCGGCAGACGTGGTGGGCAGGCCCAGCCAGGAGGGCAGCACCTGGAGGTAGAACCACCCCAGAGCACCGAAGGCGATGACCTGGAAGACGGAATTGATGGCCACCAGCACGGCTGCGGCCTCCCGGTCCCCGCAGGCCAGGTCGTTCCAGATGAACACCATCGCGATGCACCGGGCCAGCCCGACGATGATCAGTCCGGTGCGGTACTCGGGCAGGTCCGGCAGCAGCAGCCAGGCCAGGGTGAACATCAGCGCCGGGCCCACGAGCCAGTTCAGCACCAGGGAGGTGACCATCAGCCGCTTGTCCCCGGCCACGCGGTGGGTCTCGTCGTAGCGGACCTTGGCCAGCACCGGGTACATCATCACCAGCAGCCCGATCGCGATCGGCAGGGAGACCTCCCCGATCTTCACCGCCTCCAGGGCGGTGTTGAGCCTGGGCACGAAGCGGCCCAGGGCCAGGCCGACGACCATGGCCAGCCCGATCCAGGCCGGCAGCCAGCGGTCCAGGAAGGACATCTCCTTCATCACGCCGTGCTGGGCGGCCGGCGGTGCGGTGGTGGGGACGCTCATGAAAGCCCATCTCTCGTATCGACCAATATCGATGCGAACCCTACCGGGACATATTGGCGTTCGTCAATGTAAGATGGGGTGATGGTCGCGACCACTACTCTTCCCGCCCTAGAGACCACCGGCCGCCGCGCCGAGGCCGCCGGCACGCCGGGGTCGGTGGCGTGTTGTTCCCTGTCCGATGGGCCGATCAGCGCCGAGCAGGCCCAGCGGGCCGCCGGGATGCTCAAGGCCCTGGCCGACCCGATGCGGTTGCGCCTGCTCTCCCACGTCGCCGCCCAGGGCTGCGAGGCCGTGTGCTCCTGCGACCTCACCGAGGAACTCGGCATCAGCCAGCCCACCGTGAGTCACCACATGAAGAAGCTCGTCGACGCGGGACTCCTCATCCGGGAACAGCGCGGGCGGTGGGCGCACTACACCGTGGTCCCAGCCGCCTTCGCCGAGCTGCGTCGGATGCTGGAGATGGGCTGACCCGCCCGCCCCGCCAGCCATGGGAACCATGAAGTCCGGCGAGGTCGACGTCCTGGTGGTCGGCGGGGGTCAGGCCGGACTGGCCGCCGGGTTCTACCTGCACCGTCTGGCCCGCGACGCCGCCCGGGGACGCGTCGGCCCCGCTCCCAGCTTCGCGATCCTGGATGCCAACGACCGCCCCGGTGGGGCATGGCAGTACTACTGGGACTCCCTGGAGCTGTTCTCCCCGGCTGCCTATAGCTCGCTGCCCGGTTACCAGATGCCACCCTGGGCCGGGGTGGGCAACCCCTCGGCCGCCCACGTGGTGTCCTACCTGCGCGCCTACGAGCAACGGTACGAGCTGCCGGTGCACCGGCCCGTCACCGTCCAGGCCGTCGAAGACGGCCCCGACGGGAATTACCTCACCCGCACCGACCGGGGCACCTGGACCAGCCGGGTGGTCATCAATGCCACGGGCTCCTGGCGCCGGCCCTTCATCCCCCGCGTCCCCGGGGCAGAGCAGTTCACCGGGAGCCAGTTGCACACCACCGGTTATCGCGGGCGGGAGCCCTTCGCCGGTCAGCGGGTGATGGTGGTCGGCGGGGGCAACTCCGGGGCGCAGATCGCCACCGACCTGCTGGACGCCGCCCAATCGGTGACCTGGGCGACCCGCCGGCCACCCCGGTACCTGCCCGACGACGTCGACGGCCGGGCCCTGTTCGCCGTGGCCACCGCCCACGTCCAGGCCGCCCGCCGGGGTGAACCCAGCCCCGGCGGGGTCGGATCCCTCGGAGACATCGTCGCCGTGCCCCCCGTCCGGGCAGCCCGGGACGCAGGGCGGCTGGAGGCCGCCTCGATGTTCTCGGCCTTCACCCCCACCGGCATACGGTGGGACAACGGCCGCCGGGCAGAGGTCGACGCGGTCATCTGGTGCACCGGCTTCCGCCCTGACCTGGGCCACCTGCGCCCTTTGGGCCTGAGCACGGAGTGCACCGTCCCGGCCACCACGGGCACCCCGCCCACGCGCTCCCGCGATCGGCCCGGGCTGTTCTTCCTCGGCTCCGGGGACTGGTGCGGCCCGGCCTCGGCCACCCTGATCGGTGTGGGAGCCCCCGCCCGTGCCACCGTCACTGTCGCGACCGACCACCTCACCGGCCCCCTGGAAGACAACCGGAAAGATTAGTCCCACGGTCTTGACCTTGGAGTGGACTCCAAGGTTTATCGTTGTCGCATGACGACCCAGACAGTGGTTCAACGCGGCATGCGGATCGGTGAACTCGCCGCAGCGACCAGCCTGAGCCCGGACACGATCCGGTACTACGAGAAGGCCGGCCTGCTACCCGACCCGGCCCGTACCCCGGCCGGGTACCGCGCCTACGGCCCCGAGGCCGTCGATCGGCTGCACTTCATCCAGGGCGCCCAGCGGCTCGGCCTGCGGCTCGAGGACATCCGCAACCTCCTGGCCATCCGGGACACCGGGAGCTGTCCGTGCGAACCGGCCGGCGACCTGCTGACCCGACGCCTGGCCGAACTGGACGAGAAGATCAGGCACCTCGAGGCCCTGCGCACCGAGATGGCCGCCATGCTCGATGCCCTGCCCACCGAGGACTGTCCCCAGCCCACCCCCGGCACGTGGCTGACACCGGAGAGGAGGTGCTGAGAGATGAACGACTGCTGTGACGACCCGACCTGCCCGCCAGAGTCCTGCGGCTGCGGCTGCTAGGCCACCGGCCCGGACCATCCCGGGAACGCCGACAGCCCGGACCCAATATTGGGTCCGGGCTGTCGGCGATCTCTTGAGAGATCACATGGTCGGGCTAGCGGGATTCGAACCCACGACCTCCTGACCCCCAGTCAGGCGCGCTACCAAGCTGCGCCATAGCCCGTGAGGAGAACGCCCACGGCGTTTTCCACCGGACCCACTCTACCCCATCGCGAGCGGTGCCGTGGACACGCCACGATTGCGTGAGCCGCGGCCGTGGGACCGGCCTCCGTCCGCCCCCGGATCAGGTGAGCCGGACGATCATCTTGCCCCGGTTCTCACCGCGCATCATGGCCAGGAACGCCTCGACGGTGCGGTCGAGACCGTCCATCACCGTCTCCTCGAAGACGACCTCCCCGGAGGACAACCACCCGGTCATCCGCTCCCGGAACTCCTCCACCGCCCCGGGGTGGGCGGCGGCCACCTCCGTGACGATGAAGCCCTGCATGCGCAGCCGACGGGTGAGGACGTGGCCGAGGTTGTCCGGCCCGGCCGGGCGCTGCGTGGCGTTGTACCCGGAGATCTGCCCGCACAGGGCGATCCTGCCGAAGTCGGCCATGACGTCCAGGGCCGCCTCGAGGTGGTCCCCGCCCACGTTGTCGAAGAACACGTCCACCCGGTCCTGGCCGACGGCCCCCGCCAGCTGCTCCCGGATCGGTGCGTCCTTGTAGTTGAGCGCCACGTCATAGCCGTACTGCTGGGTGAGGGCGGTCGTCTTCTCCGTCGTGCCGGCCGAGCCGACCACCCTGGCCGCCCCGAGCAACCGGGCGATCTGCCCCACGGCGGTGCCCACGGCACCGGCGGCGCCCGAGACCAGGACGGTGTCCCCTTCCCGAAGCCCGGCGATCCTGGTCAGGCCCAGGTACGCGGTCATGCCCGGCATGCCGAGGATGCCCAGATGGGCCGAGTGCGGCAGGCCCTCGAGCTCGGGGACGGGCCGGAAGTCCTCCGCCCCGGCCTGGACCCGGTCCGTCCAGCCGTGCTGGTGCAGCACCAGGGTGCCCGGGGGCAGGTGATCGGCCGCCGACTCCACCACGCGGCCCACCGCGCCCCCGGTGATGGTCTCCCCCACCTGGTACGGCGTGACATAGCTGCGTGCCGCGCTCATCCGGCCGCGCATGTACGGGTCCACGGAGAGGAACTCGTTGACCACGCGCACCTGCCCGGGCCGCAGGTCTGCGTACTCCACCGACTCCGTGGCGAAGTCCTCGGGCGTGGGCCATCCCTGCGGGCGGGCGGCCAGGCGGATCTGGGTACTGGTGAACGTGCTCATGGACTCACTCCTGGTGGCGTGTCGGTCGCTTCCGGCACCGACCCTACGCCCGGACCGGCACGCACCCCCGACGTGTCCGCGGCGCGCGGACACCTCGGTTCCCGCGGACGCCGAACAGGGTCCCCGAGGCGGGGCCCCGCGGTCAGAACGTGTACGTGCGCTCGCCCACCCGGAACTCGACGGTGTCCAGGTTCTGCACGCGTTCCTTGGCCTCGGCCGCGACCTGCTCCATGGTCTCCTGCAGCACGGCGGGATCGACCTCCGCGACCTGCTCCCCGTAGTGGACGACCAGCGTGCCCTCGTCCCCCTTGATCTCGAAGGACTCCATGTCCGGACCGGAGGGCATGGACCGGAAGAACTCGGTCACCCTGGAGTTGTCCCCCAGGAGGATGCCGTCGAACCCGGACAGGGAGGACCAGTCGAAGTCCCGGACCTGCTCCACCGTGAGGTCGCCCATCTGCCGCGCCTCGGTCCACAGCCGCTCGGCCTGGGCGGTGACCTCGCCGGCCTGGTTCGTGATCTCCTCGACCTGGGCACAGCCGGCCAGTGACATCATCAGCAGGACAGCCGCACCGGCGGCCCGACGTCTCGAGGTCTTCATCCCGGTATCTTCTCACGGCAGGATGTGACCATGAGCGGCACCTGTGTGGTCGTGGGCGGCGGGCCCGCGGGAATGGTCCTGGGCCTCCTGCTGGCCCGGGCCGGCATCGGGGTGACCGTGCTGGAGAAGCACGGCGACTTCCTCCGGGACTTCCGCGGCGACACCGTGCATCCCAGCACCCTGACCCTGCTCGAGGACCTGGGGCTGTTCGAGGCGTTCGACGCCCTGCCGCAGACCCGGCTGGATGGCGTCGGCTTCCCGGCCCCCGACGGCGGCTCGGTACGTCTGGTGACCCTCGGACGATTGCGGGTGCCCCATCCCTACATCGCGATGGTCCCGCAGTGGGACCTGCTGGACCTGTTGGCCCGGGCGGCCGGCGAGGAACCCACCTTCGCCCTGCGGATGAACACCGAGGCCGTGGACGTGCTGCGCGAGGGCGGTCGCGTCACCGGGGTCCGGTACCGGTCCTCGCAGGGGGCCGGGGAGCTGCGCGCCGACCTCGTCGTCGCCTGCGACGGCCGGGGGTCGGTCCTGCGGCGTGCGGCCGGGCTCCCCGTGCGGGAGTACCCGGTTCCCTTCGACGTGTGGTGGTTCCGGCTGCCCGCCCTCGGGGACCCGAGGACCTCCCTGCTCCCCCGGTTCCGCGCCGGCGCCGCCGTCGTCGCCATCCCGAGGCGGGGGTACTTCCAGGTCGCGTACCTGGGCCGGAAGGGCGGCGACGCCGGGCTGCGCCGCCGGGGCGTCGAGGCACTCCGCCGGGAACTGCACGGCCTGTTGCCCCCGGAGGCCGATGTCCGCGCCCTGACCTCGATGGACCAGGTCAAGCACCTGGACGTGCGGGTGGACCGGCTCCGGCGGTGGCACACCGCCGGCCTGCTGTGCATCGGGGACGCGGCGCACGCGATGTCCCCCGTCGGCGGGGTCGGGATCAACCTGGCCGTGCAGGACGCCGTCGCGACCGCCCGTCTGCTGGCCCCCGCGATCCGGACGGGCCGCGTGGGCCCCCGCGTGCTCGCCCGGGTGCGGCGTCGTCGACTGATGCCGACCGCCCTCATCCAGGCGGTGCAGCGGGTCGCGCACGCCCGGTTCGTCGAACCCGTCCTGGACGGCACGTGGACCGCTCCGTCACCACGGTTCGTCTCCCTGGTCCGCCGGTTCCCCGCGCTGACACTCCTGCCGGCCTACCTGATCGGCGTCGGCCCGTTGCCGGAGCGGGCCCCGGACTGGGCCCGCCGCCCGTCGCGGCCGCGGCCGGTGTCCCCGGCCCGCCGGGTGGCCGCGGACTAGTGCTTGCGGCCGCGCTTCTCGCGGACCCGCATCCCGAGTTCGATCGGGGTCCCCTCGAAGCCGAAGGTCTCCCGCAGCCGGCGGATGATGAACCGCCGGTAGCCCGGGTCCAGGAACCCGGTCGTGAACAGCACGATGCGCGGGGGCCGGGTGGAGGGCTGCGTGGCGAACAGGATCCGGGGCTGCTTGCCGCCGCGCACCGGGTGCGGGTGGGCTGCCACGAGCTCGCCCAGGAAGGCGTTCAGCTTGCCGGTGGGGATGCGCCGGTCCCAGGACTCCAGCGCGGTGTCCAGGGCGGGCACCAACCGGTCCTTGTGCCACCCGGTCTTGGCCGAGAGGTTCACTCGAGGGGCCCAGGCCACGTGGGCCAGGTCCTGCTCGATCTCCCGGTCCAGGTAGAAGCGGCGGTCCTCGTCCATGAGGTCCCACTTGTTGAAGGCCAGCACCAGTGCCCGGCCGGAGTCCACGACGGTCTGCAGGATGCGCACGTCCTGCTCGGACAGCACCTCGGAGGCCTCCAGCAGGACCACGGCCACCTCGGCCTTGTCCAGGGCGGACTGGGTCCGCAGGGAGGCGTAGTAGTCCGCACCGTGGGCCATGTGCTGGCGGCGGCGGATGCCGGCGGTGTCCACGAACCGCCAGAGCCGGCCACCGAGCTCGATCAGCTCGTCCACGGGATCACGGGTGGTGCCGGCGGTGTCGTCCACCACCACGCGGTCGGATCCGGCCAGCTTGTTCAGCAGCGAGGACTTGCCCACGTTGGGCCGTCCCAGCAGGGCCACGCGGCGCGGGCCACCGCGCGGGACGAGCCCGCCGTGGGCGGACTCCTCCGGCAGGACCGCCAGGGCCGCATCCAGCAGGTCACCGGTCCCCCGGCCGTGCACCGCGGAGACGGGGTGGGGCTCGCCGAGGCCGAGGCCCCACAGGGTGGCGGCGTCCGCCTCCTGGGTGATGTCGTCGACCTTGTTGGCCACGAGGATCACCGGCTTCTTCTTGCGCCGCAGCAGCCGGACGACGGCCTCGTCGGTCGAGGTCGCGCCGACGGTCGCGTCCACGACGAACAGCACGGCGTCGGCCACGTCCACGGCCAGCTCGGCCTGCTCGGCCACGCGCTGGTGGATGCCCTTGGCATCGTGCTCCCACCCGCCGGTGTCCACCACGGTGAACACCCGCCCGTTCCACTCGGCCTCGTAGCTGACGCGGTCCCGGGTCACCCCGGGCACGTCCTCCACCACTGCCTCGCGGCGGCCGATGATCCGGTTGACCAGGGTCGACTTGCCCACGTTGGGCCGGCCGACGATGGCCAGCACCGGGGGCACGGGCTCGTCCTCGGGTTCGGCGTCGCCCTCCTCCCAGCCCTGGAGCAGGGCGGCGTCCTCGTCGTCGAGCTCGTAGTCCTGCAGGCCGGCGCGCAGGGCCTCGGCCCGCTGGCGCGCGTCCTCGTCCGAGAGGGCGGCCAGCCGCTCGGCGACGTTGTCCTCGCCGGCGGGCACGTACTCGGCCCCGTCCTGCGGCCCGGTGCCGGTGGTGTTCTCGGTGCTCATGCGCGGTTCCCCTTCGGGGTCGTCGGTGCTGCGGTGTCTGGTGTGGTCACCGGTGCGGCGGTTCCGGCCGCCTCGGTGCCGGGGGCGTGGTGGGCGTCGCCGAAGACGCCCTGGCCGGACTGGCCGGCGATCTCGGCCAGGACGGCCTGCACGGTGGACTCGAGGTCGAGCTCGGAGGAGTCGACGAGACCCACCCCCGCGGCGGGGGTCATGAAGTCCACCACGGTGGAGTCCTTCGCGTCCCGGTCCACCACCTGGGCGGTCAGGTCCTGCCGGCCGACGGTGCCGCCGAGCTGCTCGCCGCGCCGGGCGAGACGGACCTCCGCGGAGGCGGTCAGCAGGATGCGGGCATCGGCGTCCGGGGCCACCACGGTGGTGATGTCCCGTCCCTCGGCCACGATCCGGCGGTGGGAGTCGATCAGCTCGCGCTGACGGGCCACGAGCAGCTCGCGGACGGCCCGGTTGGTGGCCACCACCGAGACGACGGCGGAGATGCCCGGTGCGCGGATGGCCTCGGTGATGTCATGGGTGCCCACCACCACGCGGTCGACGTCAGGGTCCACGGACAGCCCCAGGTCGATGTCCTGGACGGCACTGACGACGGCGTCGTCGTCCTCGAGCACCCCGGCCTCCCGGCAGTGCCAGGCCACGGCGCGGTACATCGCCCCGGTGTCGAGGTAGGCCGCGCCCAGCCGACGTGCGACCTCGCGGGACACGGAGGACTTCCCCGACCCCGAGGGACCGTCCACGGCCACCACGAGGCGACGCGATGCCGCCCCCGTCGTCTCGTCCACCATTCAGACCACCTTCCATCCCCGCGCGGTCAGCGCGTCCGTCAGTTCCTGCCGGCGTCCGGGCAGTACGGAGATCTCCAGCATGCCCACCTGGTACCCGGCCGAGTGGTCCATGCGCAGGTCCTCCACGTTGACGCCGGCGGCGCCGACGTCCTGCAGGACCGCCGAGATCTGGCCCGGGGTGTCGTCCACGATCACGGTGACCACGGCGAAGGCCTGCGGCGGACCGCCGTGCTTGCCCGGGATCCGGGCGTGCCCGGCGTTGCCCTCGGCGATCAGCTGCGCGATGTCCAGTCGTGCACCGGGCGCCGACGGGTCCTCCATCGTGCCGATCAGCCGGTCCAGGTCCTCGCGCACCCCGTAGAGGATCCGCAGGATCTCCGGCGCGTTCGCGGCGAGGATCTGCACCCACAGCTGGGGGTCGGAGGCGGCGATGCGCGTGGTGTCCCGCAGTCCGTTGCCGGCCAGGGCGAGCGAGGCCGCCGGGGTCTCCTGGAGCCGGGAGGACACCAGGGAGGCGGCGATCTGCGGCAGGTGCGAGATCAGCGCCACCGAGGCGTCGTGGTCCTCGGCGCTCATCCGGTGCACGGTGGCGCCCAGGCTGCGGGCGATCTCCTCGGCCGCCGCGACGGCGGACGGGTCGGTCGCCTCGGTCGCGCAGACCACCCAGGGGGCCGCGGTGAACAGCTGGCCGCGGGCCGCCACCGGGCCGGAACGCTCGGAACCGGCCATTGGGTGGGTGCCCACGTAGCGGGCCGCCTGGGCGGGGGCCAGGGTCCCGTCGGCGACGGCGGCCTGCACCTCCGCGGCGATCGCCCCCTTGACCGAGGCGATGTCCAGCACGACGGCCTCCGGGAACCGGCGCAGCGAATCGATCACGACCTGCCCGGTCACGTCCGGGGGCGAGGCCACCACGACGGTGCCCGGCTGCCGGACGTCCGGCGCGTCCGTGGCGCCGTCGGGCCCGGCCGGGAAGGGGTCGCCGGCGCCGATGTCCACGGCCACGGCCTGCGCGGAGGGCGACGGGTCGGCGAGCCAGACCTCGGCGCCCGCGGCACGCAGGCCCAGACCGATCGAGGCGCCCAGCAGTCCGGTGCCCCTGATGAGGACCGGTTCCGTCAGGACCCGGGATGTCAGCAGGGCCCGGGCCATCACAGTCCGACCGAGGCCATCAGGTGGCCCATCTCCTGCCGGCCCATCTGCCGGACCGTGCCCTGTTTCTGGTCGCCGAGGGCGATCGGCCCGAACTTCACGCGCACGAGCCGTTCGACCGGGTAGCCGACCTCCTTGAACATCCGGCGCACGATCCGGTTCTTCCCGGAGTGCAGCACGACCTCCACGAGCACGTGCCCCGGGGTGGAGTCCACCAGCTTGAAGGAGTCCACCTGCGCGAAGCCGTCCTCGAGGTGGATGCCCTCCTTGAGCTGGGCCCCGACGCCCTTGGCCATCGGCCCGGGCACCTGGACGAGATAGGTCTTCGGGACCTCGTAGCGGGGGTGGGTCAGCCGGTTGGCCAGCTCGCCGTCATTGGTCAGCAGCAGCAGCCCCTCGGTCTCGGTGTCGAGCCGGCCGACGTGGAACAGGCGCTCCTGGCCCTTCTTGAGGTAGTCGGAGATGCACGGGCGCCCCTCGGGGTCGTCCATGGTGGAGACCACGCCGCGGGGCTTGTTGAAGGCGAAGTAGCGCAGGGTGGTGTCCAGCTGCAGGCGGATGCCGTCCACGTGGATGACCGAGGTCTCGGGATCCACGCGGACACCGGTCTCGGTCACGACCTTGCCGTCCACCTCGACCCGTCCCTCGGCGATCAGGTCCTCGCAGACGCGCCGGGAGGCCACGCCGGCGGAGGCCATCAGCTTCTGGAGGCGCACCCCGGACGGGTCGTGGACCTCGGAGAAATTCTGCTCGCGCCGAGCGCGGTTCGGACGCTGCGGCTTGCGCGCGGCGCCCAGGTTGCGGTCGTATCCATCCCGCGAGTCGTCGCGGAACGGCCCGCCCTTCTGGCCCGGTTGCGGGGTGCGGCCACCGCCGCCGGCAGGGCCGCCGCGGGCAGCCCCCTTGCCGGAGTGCCCCTTGCCGGCCGATGCGCCGTAGCCTTTGCCGGGCTTACCGGTCTTGCCGGGCCTTCCGGGACGCGATGCGCCCTGGCCGCGGCGGCCGCCGGAGCCCTGGGGTCCGCCGGAGGAGTTCTGGTGTCCGGGGGTACGTGGAGTCATGATGTCCTTTCAGTGCCTCACGGCATGTGCAGGGGTCGGAGTGGGTGGGGATCACGGGACCTCGGGTCACCGGTCACGGCACCACGACCGTGCCCCACCGAACACTCCATCATAGTCCAGCCCTTCCCGCGCAAGGTCACGCGGGCGCGGTGATCTTGCGCACTGCCGAGGGCCCACCGGGTGGACGCGGCCGTGCTTCAGCCGCGGAAGCCCTCGTCCTGCTCGGCGAGGGCCGCGAGGTCGTCCAGGCCGGGCAGGTGCTCGGAGAGCCTGGGCAGCTCGTCGAGGCTTCCCACCCCGAGGGTCTCCAGCAGGTATCCGGTGGTCCGGTACAGCACCGCTCCGGTGTGGGGATCCGTTCCCGCCTCGGCCACCAGTCCCCGGCTGACCAGGGTGCGCATCACGGAGTCCGAGTTCACGCCGCGGATGCCGGCCACGCGGGACCGCGTCACCGGCTGGAGGTAGGCCACCACGGCCAGGGTCTCCAGGGCCGCCTGCGTGAGCCGGGCGGTCTGGCCCTCGACGACGAACCGCTCGACGACGTCGGCGAGGGCGGGCCGGGAGTAGATGCGCCAACCGCCGGCCAGCTCGCGCAATTCGAAACCGCGCCGGGGCCCGCCGGAGCGTCCGTCGTAGTCGTCCGCCAGGGCCGACAGGGTCGCGGCGACCCTCGCGGGCTCCGCGTCGGTCGCCTGGACCAGCTGTGCCACGGTCACCGGCTCGTCCACCACCATCAGCACGGCCTCGAGCTGCTCGCGCAGGTCCGCCGGGTCGTCACCGGCCGGGTGGGTGGGCAGGTGCGGCCCGGGCCCCTCCCGCTCGGCCGGGGGCGCCGGCGCGGGCCGTGGTCCCGGTTCACTCATGCGTCGTCTCCTCGTCCAGGTTCTCGTCGTGCTCCTCGTCCCACCCGGCGCCGGGATCCGCCAGCACGTCCGGGGCATCCGGGTCCCACACCACCACCAGCTCCCCCAGCGGCGTGTCCTGGTGGAACGTCACGGCCCGGTCCCGGTACATCTCCAACAGGGCCAGGAAGCGGGCCACCACCACCAGGGTGGTGCCGGCGTCGTGGACGATTTCACGGAAGGTGAGCCGGCCGGACGCCCGCAACCGGGCCGCCAGGATGCCGCTCTGCTCGCGCACCGAGACGGGCGGGGCGTGCAGGTGGCCGAGCCCGACGGCGTCGGGTTCGGCCGGGGTGCGGGAGAGGACCTGCTCTGCCAGCGCACCGAACTGCTCCGGGCTCACCGTCCACACCAGCGGGGGCAGGACGGAGGCGAACCGCGGGTCCAGCGTCGTCTGGCGTGGGAAGCGCCGGGACTCGGACTCCATGCGGCTGCGCATCAGGGCGGAGACGTCCCGGAACGCCTTGTACTGCAGTAGCCGGGCGAACAGCAGGTCGCGCGCCTCCAGCAGGGCCACGTCCTCCTCGGCGTCCGTGGTGCCGGCCGGCAGCAACCGGGCCGTCTTCAGGTCCAGCAACGTGGACGCCACCACGAGGAAGGCGCTGGACTCGTCCAGCGCCGCCAGGTCCGGGCGGCCGCGCTCGTCCTCGTCCCGTCCCCCGGGCTGCTGCCGCAGGGTGCCGATGTAGGCGATGAACTCGTCCGTGACCTCAGCCAGGGCGACCTCGGTGATGTCCATCCGGCGCCGGGCGATCAGGGAGAGCAGGAGGTCGAACGGGCCGGAGAAGTTCCGCAGGGTGACCGAGAAGCCGGACGGCGTCCCGTCCAGGCCGGCCTCGTCCAGGGCCGCCCGGGACGGGTCGGCCACGCCGGGGCCACCGTCGTCCGCGGCGAGACCGGCCATTCCGCCGGTCACCGCCGCGGACACTGGGCTCACGGCGCTCCGCCGCGCCAGATCAGCTCGCGGGCCAGTGTGCGGTAGGCCTTGGCACCCTCGTGCTTCTGGGCGAAGGCGGTGATCGGCTCGGCGGCGACGGTGGCGTCGGCGAACTTGATGGAGCGCTTGATCACGGTCTCGAAGACCCGGTCCCCGAAGGCCTCGACCAACCGGCCCACGACCTCCTTGGAGTGCAGGGTACGGGCGTCGAACATCGTGGCCAGCACGCCGTCGACCTGCAGGTCCGGGTTGATCCGGTCCTGGATCTTCTCGATGGTCTCCACCAGCAGGGCCACCGCGCGCAGGGCGAAGAACTCGGCCGTCAGCGGGATGATCACCCCGTGCGAGGCGGTCAGCGCGTTCACGGTGAGCAGCCCCAGGGACGGCTGGCAGTCGATGAGGATGACGTCGTAGTCGTCACGGACCTGGCGCAGGGACCGCTCGAGCACCTGCTCGCGGGCCACCTCGTTGACGAGCTGGACCTCCGCGGCGGAGAGGTCGATGTTGGCGGGCAAGAGGTCGATGTTCTCGAACTCGGTCTCCACGAGCGCGTCCCGCGCGGTGACGCTGCGCTCCATCATGACGTTGTAGATGGTCGTGTCCAGCTCGTGCGGGCTGACCCCGAGACCGGCGGACAGGGCGCCCTGGGGATCGAAGTCGACCATGAGGACCTTGCGGCCGTACCCGGCGAGCGCGGCGCCGAGGTTGATGGTGGAGGTGGTCTTGCCCACCCCGCCCTTCTGGTTGACCATCGAGATGATCCGGGCGGGGCCGTGCGAGGTCAGGGGGGCGGGCTCCGGGAACTCGTGCTTGGGCCGTCCCGTGGGCCCGATCACCGGATCCCCGGTGACCATGAGCACTGGCGTGGGCTCTTGCTGGTTCACGATGCTGCCGACTCCTGCCATCTGTCCGTCTGTCCGCCGTTCTGTGAGGTGCCTTCGCTGGATAACGCCGGCTGCTGCGGCATGGGTACACCCTAGTCCGGATCTCGGCCGGCCCGGAGAATTCACGCGGACCCGCGGCGAGCCTTGACGTTCAACCGCAGGGTGAAGGTGTATACGCCGGTCGGTTCCCGCCCACGTCGGCGGCCGGGCCCCGTGCAGGGGCCCGGCCGCGGTCGTGGGGTCCGTGGGACCCGGTCGGCGGACTACCGGCGGCTGCCGGCGGTGTCCAGGTCGCGGGTGACGTTCAGGCTGGACTCCGGGTGCCCCTCCACCGCCTGCTCGGCGATGGTCGGCGACTCGTACGGGTCGAAGCCGCGCCCCCGGGACTCCGCGTCGGCCTCCGTGGCCGGTGCGGCCTCGGCCGCGCCGTGTCCGGCCACCAGGGCCTCGTCGAACGCCAGCCGGCCGGAGAGCACCTGCCGTGCGCGGTCGGCGTCGAACTCACCGACCCACTTGCCGATCAGCATCGTCGCCACGGCGTTGCCGGTGAAGTTGGTCAGGGCCCGGGCCTCGGACATGAACTTGTCGATGCCCACGATCACGCCCATCCCGCCCAGCAGCGCCGGGCTGTGGGACTGCAGGCCGGCGGCCAGGGTGGCCAGGCCGGCGCCGGTCACGCCGGCGGCACCCTTGGAGGCGATGATCATGAAGACCAGCAGGCCGATCTGCTCGCCCAGGTTCATCTCCAGGCCCATGGCGTTGGAGACGAACAGGGCGGCCATGGTCAGGTAGATGGCGGTGCCGTCGAGGTTGAACGAGTACCCGGTCGGGACGGTCACCCCGACCACGGGCTTGGACACCCCGGCGTACTCCATCTTGGCGATCAGCCGCGGCAGGGCCGACTCGGAGGAGGAGGTGGCGAAGATCAGCAGGTACTCCCGTCCCAGGTACTTCATCAGGGAGAAGATGCTCATCCCGGTGACGATCTTCAGCAGGGTGCCGAGCACCAGGACGATGAACAGGATGCAGGTGGCGTAGAACGCACCCATCAGAAGCGCCATGGCCCCGATGGCGGACCAGCCGGTGGAGCCGACGACGGCGGCGATGGCACCGAAGGCGCCGATGGGGGCGACCCACATGATCATCATCAGGATCCGGAACACCACGCCCTGGACGAGGGAGAGGATGTTCAGCAGCGGCTTGCCTGCCTCGCCCATCTTCTGCAGGGCGAACCCGACGAGCAGGGCCACGAACAGGACCGGCAGCACCGGGACGGAGTCCGGGATGATCTCCAGCACGAACGCGACGGTCGGGTCGAGTTCGGCCTTGGCGGCCGGGTCGTAGGGGGTCAGCGCGAGACCCTCACCCGGGTGGATGAGGTTGCCCACGACCAGGCCGAGGCCCAGGGCGAAGGTGGACATGATGACGAAGTACAGCAGGGCCATGCCACCGACCTTGCCGACGGTGGCGGCCTTGGCGATGGAGCCGATGCCCAGCACGATGGTGCAGAAGATGACCGGGCCGATCATCATCTTGATCAGGGAGACGAAGCCGTCGCCGAGGGGCTTGAGGGACTTGCCGAACTCCGGGAACAGCAGGCCCACGGCGGCTCCCAGGACCACCGAGGCGATCACGGAGATGTAGAGCCAGTGGGTCCGGTCCTTGGTCTTCTTCGCCACGGAGCGCTCTGCGCGCGGGGCGGTGGTGGTCTCTGCCATGGTGGTCCTTGCTGCGATGGTGGATCGGGGTGTGATGATGGGGGCGGACGCCGGCGATGCCGGGGTGTGGCGCCACCGGGACTGCGGTCAGTGATGATCCTCGCCCCGTACTGTGGGGATCGTCACGGTTGCGGTCATAAAGTTCATGACGCCGCTCACAGATCCGGGAGGTGATCATGCGCCGGTGGAGCATCGCCCGGCGGCTCGCCGTGGCCCAGCTGGCGGGGCTGGTCGTCATCGCGGTCCTCGCGATCGGTGTGAGCTACCTGCAGACCCGGCAGACCTTCTACGCCCTGGAGCGTGAGCACGTGGTGGCCACCGCACAGCTGATCGCGGACGAGGGCACGGTCCGTGAGGGCTTCGCCGCGGCGGACCCCTCGGCGGCCCTGCAGCCCCTGACCCTGGAGCTGCCCGGCCCGGCCGACGTGGACTGGGTGACGTTCTTCGGCACGGACGCCACGCGCGTGGCCCACCGGAATCCGGCTCTGCAGGGCACGCACTTCCCCGGGGACCTCTCGCAGGTCCGGGCTGGAAGGGTCAGCGTGGACACCGTCGCGACGGGCCCGGCCGGCCTGTCGTTGCGTGCCCTGGCCCCGGTCCTGTCCGCGGACGACGAGACGGTCATCGGGGTCGTCGGCGTCGGCCAGCGTGTTCCGGAGCTGGACATCGCCGTGTCCGCCCAGATTCCCCGGATCCTGGTGATCACCGGGGTGCTGGCCGCGCTGGCGCTGTCCGGATCGGCGATCCTGGGCCGCTACATCTCCCGGACCACCCACGGGCTGGGTCCCGAGGAGCTGGCCGCACGCTTCGCGGTGCTGGACACGGCACTGCACAACGTCTCGGAGGGCATGGTCCTGATCTCGCCGACGAGGCACCTGACGCTGTACAACGACCGCGCCGCCGAGCTGCTGGACCTGCCCCCGTCCCGGGAGGCCGGGGTGATCGGCGATCGACCGCTGCACGTGAGGGAGCTCGGCCTGCCTGCGCCGCTCGCCGACCTGCTGGGCGCGGGACGGCAGGCCCGGGACGAGCTCTATGCGGTGGGCGAGCGGATCCTCGTGGTGAACCAGCGGCCCGCCCGCCCGGGGACCACGCCGACGGCACGGCCCTGGACCCGGTCGCGGCGGCGGTCGTCCGAGATCCCGGCGCCGGGCCCGGGAACGGTGGTCACGCTGTACGACCGCACCGAGGTCCAGGAGATGAACCGGGAGCTGGAGACCACCCGGTCCCTCACCGACGCCCTGCGCTCGCAGACCCACGAGCACGCCAACCGGCTGCACACCCTCTACTCCCTGCTCGAGCTGGGCCGCCCCGAGCAGGCCCGCGAGCTGATCGAGCAGTCCCTGGACGCCCGGGGCACCGGCGCGGACCTCGCCACGACCGCGGAGGCCGAGCCCGCGCTGGACGCGCTGTTGATCGCCAAGGCCTCCCAGGCCCGCGAGCGCGGGGTCACGATGGACCACCGCAACGAGGTCGACTCCCCCACCGGCGTCCCGGCCCAGGACCTGGTCACCCTCATGGGCAACCTGCTGGACAACGCGATCGACGCGGCCGCCGACCCGGCCCGGGACCCGGAGGATCGCTGGGTGGACGCCGAGGCGCGCCTCGAGGGGCGCTGGCTGGTCCTCCAGGTGGCCGACGGTGGGCCGGGACCCTCTGCGGAGGACCGTGAGCGGATCTTCGAGCTGGGCTGGTCCACGAAACCGGCCGGGCCCGCCGGCCGTGGGGTGGGACTGGCCCTGGTCCGCCAGACGGCCCGACGGCTGGGCGGGACCGTGGACCTGGCCCAGGACTCCGGGACCGTGTTCACCGTCGAGCTGCCCCTGGGTGCCGCGGACCGGGGCCTGCCGGACCCGGTGGACGCAGGGCACCCGGAGAGGATCGACGGGCATGCGTGACTACCGGGTGCTGATCCTCGAGGACGAGCAGGTCACGGCCGAGACCTACGTGGAGTACCTGGCCCGCACCGGCGGCTTCGAGGTGGTCCATGTCTCGCCCACCGCCCGGGACGCGCTGGGCTTCCTGGCCGAGCAGATGCGCCGGGGCGGTTCCTTCGGCGTCGACGTGGTCCTGCTGGACATGAACCTGCCGGACGGCCACGGGCTCGACGTGCTGCGGCAGATGCGCTCGGCCGGCTTCACCGGCGGGGTGCTGGCGCTGACCGCCTCGACGGAACTGCACACCATCCGCCGGGCGGTGGCCCTGGGCGTGGTGCAGTACCTGGTCAAGCCGTTCGGCTACCAGCAGTTCGCGGAGCGGATGCGCGCGTT
Source organism: uncultured Citricoccus sp. (assembly GCF_937871995.1). Classification (NCBI taxonomy): domain Bacteria; kingdom Bacillati; phylum Actinomycetota; class Actinomycetes; order Micrococcales; family Micrococcaceae; genus Citricoccus; species uncultured Citricoccus sp. The sequence goes on from NZ_CALMQR010000076.1 coordinate 52,289, forward strand.
CCGCGAGCTGGCGGCCGAGTTCGCCGGCACCGGCACCGCACCGGGCCAGGACGCGGTGGACCGGGCCTTCCCGCGCTCCCGGCCCGCCGGTCCCCCGGAACTGCCCAAGGGGCTGACGGAGCGGACCCTGGACACCGTCGTCGCGCTGCTGCGGGGCGCCGCCGCGGACGCGCTGAGCGCGGGCGAGGTGGGCCACGCCGTCGGGACGTCCCGGGTCACCGCGCGACGGTACCTGGAGCACCTCTACCGGGTGGGCATGGTGGAGCGGTCCCCGCGATACGGCACGCCGGGCCGGCCGGAGAACGAGTACCGCTGGACGGGGCCGGCGGGCTGAGCCTGCCCCGGTCCGCTCACCCGGCGGCGTCCGCGATCAGACCGGCCAGTTCCCGGGGTCGGGACCACATCGGCCAGTGCCCGGTCGGCAGGTCCACGTAGCGCAGGTTGCGGTAGTACGGCAGGGCGGCCAGGAAGGGGACGCCCTGTCCGGCGTAGGAGCGGTACTCCTCGCCGCTGTACTCCGTGCAGACCACGGTGGAGGCCACGTCGTGGCGCCGGTCGTCCGAGAGCCGGACGGCAGTGGTCAGCACGGTCGCCGCCTCCGGGACGGCGCGCTCGCGGAAGGTCTGCAGTTGCCGGTCCGTCAGGTCGCGCAGCGCGCCACCCTCCAGTTCCCTCGCCCACGCGTCCTCCAACCGGTACCACTCGGCCGTGAGACCGGGGTCCATGGCGTACCCGTCGGGCACCGGGGCGGTGTCGACCCACACGGCGTGGTCCACCAGTCCGGGGTGCTGGTCGATCACCAGGGTCCCGGCGATGGCCGCCCCGCTGTGCACCACGAGCACGCGGCGTCCGGTCGTGCGGTCCAGGGCCGCCAGGATCGCGTCGGCCTGGTCCTGCGGCCCGTCGGCCCTGGTCCCGCGCCCGGGCAGGGTCGGGGTCGCCACCGCGAGGCCCCGTCCGTCCAGGTCCGCCCGGACCTCGTCCCACGCCCAGCCGCCCAGCCAGAACCCCGGCACCAGCACGATCTGCGGCGGACTCGTCATGGGCGCAGTCTGGCACGGCCCCGGCCCCGGCGCCACGGTGGGGGCACGCGCGCGGACTCCGGACGTCCCGGTCAGGCGCGCAGCTGGTCCGCGATCCGGTCCAGCACGGAACGGTCCTCGATCGTGGAGGGCACCACGTAGTCCTCCCCGTCCGCGATCTGGCGCATCGTCTTGCGCAGGATCTTGCCGGAACGGGTCTTCGGCAGGGCCTCCACGACGGTGACCTGGCGGAAGTCGGCGACCGCGCCGATGGTCCCCCGCACCGTGGACCGCAGCTCCGCCAGCAATTCCTCGGGGTCCTCGGGCACCTCGACCCCGGACTTCAGCACCACGTATCCCGCGGCCCGCTGGCCCTTGAGCGGGTCGGCCAGGCCGATCACCGCGCATTCGGCCACCGCCGGATGGGCGGCGAGCGCCTGCTCCAGCGCCCCCGTGGACAACCGGTGACCGGCCACGTTGATGACGTCGTCGGTGCGGCCCATCACGAACAGGTAGCCGTCCTCGTCGATGAGGCCGGAGTCCCCCGTCGCGTAGTACCCGGGGAAGGCGCTGAGATAGGAGTCTATGAAGCGCTGGTCGTTGCCCCACAGGGTGGCCAGCGTGCCCGGGGGCAGCGGCAGGCGCAGGCAGATGTTGCCCTCGGTCCCGGCCGGCACCGGTTCGCCCGCACCGTCCAGGACCTCCACGGCGTATCCCGGCGAGGGCCGGGTGCAGGAACCGATCTTCACGGGCAGTTCCTGCAGTCCGACCGGGTTCGCCCCGATCGGCCACCCGGTCTCGGTCTGCCACCAGTTGTCGATGACGGGGACCCCCAGCAGGTCCCCGATCCAGCGCTGGGTCTCCGGGTCCAGCCGCTCCCCGGCGGCGAACAGGACCTTCAGCCCGGACAGGTCGTGGTCGGCGGCCAGGGCTCCCTCCGGGTCCACCTTGCGGATGGCGCGCAGCGCGGTGGGGGCGGTGAACAGCGAGCGCACGCCGTGCTGCGCGGCCACCCGCCAGAAGGCACCCGCGTCCGGGGTGCCCACCGGCTTGCCCTCGTAGAGCACCGAGGTGGCCCCCACGAGCAGGGGGGCGTAGACGATGTAGGAGTGCCCGACGACCCAGCCGACGTCGGAGGCGGTGAACATCACCTGGCCGGGGCCGACGTCGTAGATGTTGGCCATGGTCCAGGCCAGGGCGACCGCGTGCCCGCCGTGGTCCCGCACCACGCCCTTCGGCGAACCGGTGGTGCCCGAGGTGTACAGGACGTACAGCGGATCCGTGGCGGCGACCTCCACCGGCCCGGCGGGCAGCGCGGTGGACACCGCCTCGTCCCAGTCCACCCAGCGGGTGCCCGCGGTCCCGGACGCGACGTCGGCCGGGTCCGTGGCGAATCCGTCCCGGCGCCGCGCGACGACGGCGTCCACCCGGTGGCCGGCCAGGGACAGGGCCTCGGCGACGGCCGGCAGGTACTCGACCCTGCGGCTGGGCTCGATGCCGCCGGAGGAGGTGACGATGACCTTTGGCCGGGCGTCGTCGATGCGGGTGGCCAGTTCCTTGGGCGCGAAGCCGCCGAACACCACGGAGTGCACCGCTCCGAGCCGGGCACACGCCAGCATGGCGACCGGGGCCTCGGGCGTCATCGGCAGGTAGATCACCACCCGGTCCCCCCGGCCGACGCCCAGCTGCCGCAGCACGCCGGCGAAGGTGGCCACCCGGTCGGTGAGCTCGGCGTAGCTGATGTGCTCCACGGTGCCGAGCACCGCGGAATCGTAGATGATGGCGGTCCGGTCCCCGTGGCCGGCGGCCACGTGCCGGTCCAGGCAGTTCGCCGCGGTGTTGAGGGTGCCGTCCGGGAACCATCGGTACATCGGGGCCGCGGCGCCGTCCAGCGCCCGGGTGGGGGGACGGGTCCAGTCGATGGCGCGGGCGGCCTCGAGCCAGAAGCCCTCGGGATCGTCGATGGATCGTCGGTAGACCTCGGCGTAGTCGTGGTCCGGCCCGGTGGTGGCGTGCGCTGCTGGGGTCATGGGCACAAGATATGGCCCGGGTCACGCCCCCGTCTAGGGTCTGTATACGCAAAATTCCGGATACGGGGAATTTCCGGGCGAAGATGCCCTGGATGGACTTCTTGTGTATACACTGACCCTGTGCGAGCCAGTGAACGTGCGTACCAGGCCTTGCGGCAGGACATCATCGATGGACACCTGCCGCCCGGGGCCGTGCTCGGCGAGGTCGAGCAGTCCGAACGCCTCGGGCTCTCCCGCACGCCCCTGCGCGAGGCCATCGGACGGCTGGTGGCCGAGGGACTGGCAGAGCCCTCCACCGGCCGCGGTGTCGTCGTCACGAAGGTCTCGCTCGCGGAGGCCGGCCTGCTCTTCGACCTCAGGACCGCCCTCGAGGGCCTGGCCGCCCGCCGCGCGGCGGAGCATGCCGACGCCGCGCTCTTCGTGGACCTGGCCGATCGCTTCGAGGCGGCGACGGAACCGTTGCGCGGCGGGGCCGACCCCACGGAGTACTACGCCCTCACCGAGGAACTCGACGCCGCCGTCGACGACGCCTGCGCCAACCCCTACCTGGCGCAGCACCTGCGCGGCCTGCGGGTGCACCTGACGCGCCTGCGCCGGTTCTCCCGCAAGGACCCCGCGCGGCTGGCCGCCTCCGCCACGGAGCACGCCGCGATCGCCCACGCCCTGGCCGCACGCAACCCGGAACTGGCCGCGGCCACCACCACCATGCACCTGCAGCACGCACTGGCCCACCTGCAGTCACACCAGGAGGGCGCCGGACCGGCGCGCTCGGACCCCCGGCCCGGCACCCCGCCGGGACACGAGACCCAGCACGACCATGACACCGTCACGACCTGAGGAGAGAACCCCATGATCAACCACGACGTCCGCGTCTACCGTTCCGAGGAGAACCTGGACCGCAAGGACCAGCTGGCCTGGAAGATGGCCGAGGTCGCCACCGACCCGGTCGGCATCGACCCCGAGGTCGAGGAGATGGTCATCAACCGGATCATCGACAACGCCTCCGTGGCGATCGCCTCGCTGAACCGCGGTCCGATCGTCGCGGCCCGGGCCCAGGCCCTGACCCACGCACCGTCCACCGGGGGCACCGGTGCCTCCGTCTTCGGCATCACCGAGAAGGTCTCGCCCGAGTGGGCGGCCTGGGCGAACGGCGTGGCCGTGCGCGAACTGGACTACCACGACACCTTCCTGGCCGCCGAGTACTCCCACCCCGGTGACAACATCCCCGCCATCCTCGCCGTGGCCCAGCACCGCGGGTCCACCGGCGCGGACCTGATCCGGGGCATCGCAACCGGGTACGAACTGCAGGTGGACCTCGTCAAGGCGATCTGCCTGCACAAGCACAAGATCGACCACGTCGCCCACCTCGGTCCCTCCGCCGCCGCCGGCATCGGCACCCTGCTCGGCCTCGACACGGAGACGATCTTCCAGGCCATCGGCCAGGGCCTGCACACCACCACCGCCACCCGGCAGTCCCGCAAGGGCGAGATCTCCACCTGGAAGGCCCACGCCCCGGCCTTCGCCGCCAAGATGGCCGTGGAGGCGGCCGACCGCGCCATGCGCGGCCAGACCTCCCCCGTTCCGATCTACGAGGGCGAGGACGGCGTCATCGCCTGGCTGCTGGACGGCCCGGACGCCCGGTACTCGGTGCCCCTGCCGGCCCCGGGAGAGGCCAAGCGCGCCATCCTGGACACCTACACCAAGGAGCACTCCGCCGAGTACCAGGCCCAGGCCTGGATCGACCTGGCCCGCAAGCTGCACGGTGAGCACCCGGAGGCCACCGACCCGGAGAACGTGGAGTCGGTGCTGATCAGGACCTCCCACCACACCCACTACGTCATCGGCTCCGGGGCCAACGACCCCCAGAAGTACGATCCGCAGGCCTCGCGGGAGACCCTGGACCATTCCATCCCCTACATCTTCACCGTGGCCCTGCAGGACGGCTCCTGGCACCACGTGGACTCCTACGCCCCCGAGCGGGCCGCGCGCCCGGACACCGTCCAGCTGTGGCACAAGGTCACCACCGAGGAGGACCCGGAGTGGACGCGCCGCTACCACTCCCTGGACCTCAACGAGAAGGCCTTCGGCGGCGCGGTGGAGATCACCCTGACCGACGGCACCGTCATCCGCGACGAGATCGCCGTGGCCGACGCCCACCCGCTGGGTGCCCGCCCGTTCGGCCGCGAACAGTACATCGCCAAGTTCCGCACCCTGGCCGAGGGACTGGTGGCCCCCGAGGAGATCGAGCGCTTCCTTGAGGCCGCCCAGCGCACCGCCTCACTGGGCGCCGGGGACCTGGACCAGCTCAACATCACCGCCGCCGAGGGCGTCATCGACCTGGCCGCCGCACCGGAGGGACTGTTCTGATGCTGTACTCGACACTCACCGCCGAGCAGAAGCGGGTCCGGCTCTCGGAACTGCTGCAGCCCGGAGCGGCCGTGCAGTTCCCGGGCGCCTACACCCCGATCTCGGCGAGGCTGGTCGAGGAACAGGGCTTCTCCGGGCTCTACATCTCCGGCGCCGTCCTGGCGAACGAGCTCGCGCTGCCGGACATCGGGCTGACCACCCTGACCGAGGTGGCCCAGCGCGCCGGGCAGATCGCCCGGATCACGGACCTGCCGGCGATCGTGGACGCGGACACCGGGTTCGGCGAACCGATGAACGTGGCCCGGACCATCCAGGAACTCGAGAACGCCGGACTGGCCGGCTGCCACCTCGAGGACCAGGTCAACCCGAAGCGCTGCGGCCACCTGGACAACAAGGCCGTCGTGGACCTGGCCACCGCCACCCAGCGGGTGGCCGCGGCCGCGAGCGCCCGCCGCGACCCGAACTTCCTCATCATGGCCCGCACGGACGTCCGCGGGGTCGAGGGGGCCGGCGGCCTGCGCGCGGCCGTGGACCGGGCCAAGGCCCTGGTGGACGCCGGGGCGGACGCCATCTTCCCGGAGGCCATGAAGGACCTGTCCGAGTTCGAGGCCGTCTGCTCCGCCGTGGACGTGCCCGTACTGGCCAACATGACCGAGTTCGGCAAGTCCGAGCTGTTCACCCGTGAGCAGCTCGCCGGCGTGGGCGTGGCCCTGGTGATCTACCCGGTCACCCTCCTGCGCACCGCACTGGGTGCCATGGAACGGGTCCTGTCCACCATCCGCACGGAGGGTACCCAGCAGGGCGGGGTCGGTGAGATGCTGACCAGGGCGCGGCTGTACGAGCTCGTGGACTACGAGGGCTACAACGGCTTCGACTCGGGTGTGTTCAACTTCCAGGTGCCCGGGCTGGACACCGCCTCCTCCCCCGGCCGCACCGACGCCGGCTGACCCGTCACGCGAAAGGACTCGAGATGATGACTGAGACCGAGATCGAGATCAAGAAGGGCCTGGCCGGGGTGGTGGCCGACTACACCGCCATCTCCAAGGTCAACCCGGACACCAACTCCCTGCTCTACCGGGGTTACCCGGTCCAGGAGCTCGCCGCCGCCCTGCCGTTCGAGGCCGTGGCCTACCTGCTGTGGAACGGGGAGCTGCCCACCGACCGGCAGCTGGCCGACTTCACCGCCCACGAGCGGGCCCACCGCGCCCTGGACGAGCACGTCAAGGCGGCCCTGGACGCCCTGCCGGTCGACTGCCACCCGATGGACTCCGTGCGTACCGCGGTCTCCATCCTGGGCGCCCAGCACCCGAAGGCGGAGGACTCCTCCCCGGAGGCCGAGCTGGAGAAGGCGACGACCCTGTTCGCCCAGCTGCCCGCCGTCGTCGCCTACGAGCAGCGCCGGCGCCACGCCGGCGGGCCGGCAGAGCCGGTGCCCGCGCGCGAAGACCTGGACTACTCGCAGAACTTCCTGTGGATGACCTTCGGCGAGGAGGCGGCCCCGGAGGTCGTCGACGCGTTCCGGATCTCCATGGTGCTGTACGCCGAGCACTCCTTCAACGCCTCGACGTTCACCGCGCGGGTCATCACCTCCACCCTGTCCGACCTGCACTCCGCGGTCACCGGCGCGATCGGCGCCCTCAAGGGCCCGCTGCACGGCGGTGCCAATGAGGCCGTGATGCACACCTTCGACGAGATCGGGATCCGTCCCGAGGAGTCCCAGGAGGAGGCCAAGGCCCGGGCCAAGGCCTGGATGGAGGATGCCCTGGCGAGCAAGAAGAAGGTCATGGGCTTCGGGCACCGCGTGTACAAGCACGGCGACTCCCGCGTGCCGACCATGAAGAAGGCCCTCGACGCGATGATCGAGCACTTCGGCCGGCACGAGATCCTCGGCCTGTACAACGGCCTGGAGCAGGCCATGGACGAGGCCAAGGCCATCAAGCCCAACCTCGACTACCCGGCCGGGCCCACCTACCACCTGATGGGCTTCGACACCGAGCTGTTCACCCCGCTGTTCATCGCCGCGCGCGTCACCGGCTGGACCGCGCACATCATGGAACAGCGTGCCTCCAACTCGCTGATCCGCCCGCTGTCCGCCTACAACGGACCCGACGAGCGGCACCTGCCCGGCGCCTGAACCGCAGCGGCGTATCGTCCGGGGCTCCCGGACACGACGACGGCCGGTCGCCTTCCCGCGGGGAGGCGACCGGCCGTCTCCGGCTCGCGTCCAGGACCCCGGACGGACGAGGACGCGTCCGTGTCAGGGGGCGGTGACCTGCAGGGACGTTGCCACGTCGCGCAGCTCGGAGTACTCCTCGGTCTCCAGCACCGCGCGCAGGGCGTCCTTGCCCTCCCGGCCGGTGATCGCCTCGGCATCCGACTGCGCGATGCGGCCCTGCAGGAAGCTGGCCGTCCCCTGCCCCGTGCCCGGGGCCGCGGGCAGCACGAAGGTCCAGCCGCTCCAGTAGTCATCGCCCGGCGCCTCCGGGTCCACGTCCTGGGGCACGCCCACCACCTGGACCGCCAGCCGGTACTCCTCCCCGTCGAAGAACCCCTCGTCGCCCCGCAGCCCGTTGTCCCTCAGGATGGCCGCGCGGTACCAGGTGTCCTCCTCCCCGTACTCCGGGTCCGCCGGGAGGCCCCGCAGCCGCTCGGCGTCCACGACCTCGACGACGTCGGGCTTGGCGCCGTCACCGTCCGTGGGCCCCACGCCGGTGTTCGCGGAGAAGACGGCCGTCCCCTCCGGGTTCTGGAAGACCCACCGCTCGTTCTTCACGCCGTACGCCTCGGTGGTGTCCGGACCGGCCAGCTCCTCACTGATGGTCCAGTCGGCCGGCAGCGTCCACCGGAAGTGACCCCCCTCCGTGCTGTGGGTCTGCGTGGACCCGTCCCCGTCCTCGGCGCCCTCGCCGTCACCGGGCGCCCCGCTGGCCGTCGGGGTGGGACTGGCAGCGACGGACCCCGTGACGTCACCGGACTCCGTGGCTCCTGCGGCCTCGGTGGACTGGACCGCCGCGGACTCCGACGGGCCGGTGGCCTCCGAGGAGTTCCCCCCACCGGGCACGGCGGCACAGGAGGCCAGGGCCAGGACGGCGGCGAGGCCGAGGGCTACGGGCGTCCGGCGCCAGCACCGGGACGCCGCCGACTCACCGGGGACACCCCTGTCGTCGTCCTGGTCGCCGCCCCGCTCCGTGCCGTACCCCATCATGGACTCCCTCCCGCCGGGGCGCCCCGGCGGCGCCGACGACTGTCTCACTGCGGCCGTCGGTCGAGCGGACGGCCTCCGTCCATCTGAGCATCCCCGTGCGGCGCTGTCACGCGGTACTGCCGGGCTGACCGGTGACGTTGCGGGATCGTGATGGAGCCCTAGGCCCGGGCGCGGGGGTGCGCGGCGGCATAGACCTCCCGCAGGGTGTCCGCCGTGACGAGGGTGTAGACCTGCGTCGTGGTCACCGAGGCGTGGCCGAGCAGTTCCTGCACCACGCGGACGTCCGCCCCGCCCTCGAGCAGGTGGGTGGCGAAGGAGTGGCGCAGGGTGTGCGGGGAGACCTCGGTCCCGATGCCCGCGCGCTCGGCCGCCTTCTTCAGGATCGTCCAGGCGGACTGCCGGGACAGCCGGCCGCCCCGCTGGTTCAGGAACAGGGCCGGTCCCCCGGTGCCCGACTGGGAGGCCAGCACCGGGCGGCCGCGCACCAGCCAGGCCTCGATCGCCGCGGCGGCGTAGGAGCCCAGCGGCACGATCCGCTCCTTGGAACCCTTGCCGAACAGCCGCACGACGGCGGGTCCGGACTCCTCGTCCCCCTCGCCCCGGTCGCCGGACGGGTCCGCACCGGCGTCCGGACCGGCACCGGTCGGGCCGCGGACCGCGCCGACGACGTCGTCCACGTCCAGCCCGACCGCCTCGGAGATCCGGGCGCCGGTGGCGTAGAGGAACTCGAGCAGCGCGCGGTCCCGCAGTCCTGCGGGCGTGTCCGTGGGCACCGCCTCGAGCAGGGCCGTCACCTGGTCCACGCGGATGGCCTTCGGCAGTTCCCGGGCCGGTCGTGGTGGGGTGACCTCCCGGGCGGGGTCCGTCTCCGTGAGGTGTTCGAGCGTCCAGAATCGGTGCATGCCTCGCACCGCCACGATGGTGCGCGCCGCGGACCGCGGGGCCAGGGGGTGGCCGCCGTCGGCACCGGTGCCCAGGGCCTGGAGGAATCCGGTGACGTGCCGCCGGGTGACGTCCTGAGGCTCCACCACGCCTTCGGCCACGAGCCAGCGCAGGTACCGCGTGACGTCCCGCCGATACGCGCCCAGCGTGTTCGCGGACATCCCCCGCTCCACGGCCAGGTGGTCCAGGTAGGCCTCCGCCGGCCGGACCAGGGACCGCGGGAGCTCCTCGTCGGTCACTGGCCGGGGACGGAGGCTGAGGTCGTGGTGACCTGCCACGGCGCGTCTGCCGGGCGCAGCCCGGAGAACCCCTGCGCGGCGTGCACCCGCAGGGCCAGCAGGCCGATCGCGGTCGAGGGGTTGCGCAGCCGGCCGGAGAGCACGGCCTCCACGGCCTCGTCCACGGGCACCCAGGCCAGCGGCATGCCGGCCTCCTCCCCCGTCCGCTCGTGTCGCTGGTCCTCCGGGACCTCGCTCAGTCCCCGGGCCAGGAACACCCGGATCCCCTCGGAGGAGGACCCCGGCGTGGTGTAGAAGTCCACGAGCACGTCCCAGCGGCCGGCCCGCAGGTCGGCCTCCTCGGCCAGCTCCCGCTGGGCGGCGGCGAGCATCGGCTCGCCGGCCACGTCCAGCAGGCCGGCGGGGACCTCCCAGAGCTCCTGGCCGACGGGATGCCGATACTGCCGGATCATCCGCACCCGGTCCCGGTCGTCGAGGGCGACGATCGCCACCGCGCCCGGGTGGCGGATGAACTCCCGCACCAGAGGTTCCTCGCCCTCATGCATGCGGAACGACTCCCGGGCGACGTCCCAGACCTTGCCCGCGAACGCCCTCTCGGTCTCCTCCGCGGTGCGGGCCGCGGGCAGGTCGGCCAGCGGGCCGCCGTCGTGGGGGATGTACGCCATGCGGATCAGCCCGTCCTCCCGGCCCGCTGGTGCTCCAGGCCCGCGGCCACCAACCCCTGGAACAGCGGGTGCGGGTCCGTGGGGCGGGACTTGAACTCGGGGTGGGCCTGGGTGGACACGTAGAACGGGTGGGCCTGTCGCGGCAGCTCCACGAACTCCACGAGGGTGCCGTCCGGGGAGGTGCCCGAGACGACCAGTCCGGCTTCCTCGAGCTGTTCGCGGTAGGCGTTGTTGACCTCGTAGCGGTGGCGGTGCCGCTCCGTCACCTCCGTGGTGCCGTAGGCCGCGGCGACCACCGAGCCCTCTCTCAGGGCCGCAGGGTAGGACCCCAGGCGCATGGTGCCACCGAGGTCCCCGCCGCCGGAGACGATGTGTTCCTGCTCGGCCATGGTGGCGATGACGGGGAACGCGGTGTCCGGCTCGAACTCGGTGGAGGAGGCGCCCTCCATCCCGAGGACGTTGCGGGCGTACTCCATGACCATCGTCTGCAGGCCCAGGCACAGCCCGAGGGCGGGGACGCCCCGTTCGCGGGCGTGGCGCAGGGCACCGATCTTGCCGTCGAGGCCACGCACGCCGAAGCCACCCGGCACGCAGATCGCGTCGACTCCGGCCAGGGCGCGTTCGGCACCGGCCTCGGTGGAGCACTCGTCCGAGGCGACCCAGCGGATCGTGACCCGGGCGTCGTTGCCGAAACCGCCGGCCCGAAGGGCCTCCGTGACGGACAGGTAGGAGTCCGGCAGGTCGATGTACTTGCCCACCAGCGCCACCTCGACCTCGTGGGCCGGGTGGTGGACCACCTCGATGAGCCGGTCCCAGGTGGACCAGTCCACGTCCTTGAACTTCAGGTCCAGCGCCTGGACCACGTAGGCGTCCAGCCCCTGGGCGTGGATGATCTTGGGGATGTCGTAGATCGAGGGGGCGTCGGCGCAGTTGATCACGGCGTCGTTGTCCACGTCGCACATCCGGCCGATCTTGTCCCGCACGTCCTGGGGGACCTCACGGTCCGAGCGGATGACGATGGCGTCCGGCTGGATGCCGATGGAGCGCAGGGTGGCCACCGAGTGCTGCGTCGGCTTGGTCTTCAGTTCCTGGGACGGGCCGATGTAGGGCACCAGGGAGACGTGCACGAAGAACACGTTGTCCCGCCCGATGTCCTGGCGGACCTGCCGGGCGGCCTCGAGGAACGGCTGGGACTCGATGTCCCCGACCGTGCCCCCGATCTCCGTGATGATCACGTCCGGTGCGGTCCGGCCGGCGGTGCGGTGGTCCTTGCGGTCCTCACTGCCGCCCCACGTGGCGGGCAGGCGCATGCGGCGCTTGATCTCGTCCGTGATGTGCGGGATGACCTGGACGGTGTCACCGAGGTAGTCGCCGCGGCGCTCCTTCTCGATGACCGTGGAGTACACCTGGCCGGTGGTCACGTTGTTCAGCCCGTCGAGGTCCTCGTCCAGGAACCGCTCGTAGTGGCCGATGTCCAGGTCCGTCTCGGCACCGTCCTCCGTGACGAAGACCTCGCCGTGCTGGAAGGGGTTCATGGTGCCGGGATCCACGTTCAGGTAGGGATCCAGCTTCTGCATGGTCACGGACAGTCCGCGCGCCTTGAGCAGGTGGCCCAGGGAGGACGCCGTCAGTCCCTTCCCGAGCGATGAGGCGACCCCGCCGGTCACGAAGATCTGGCGGGTCGCGTTGGGCGTTTTCAGGAATCGAGAGGTTCTTTGCACCACGGAGTTCGATCGTAGCACCACACCGGTTCCCCGCCGCCGGCCCGGGGCCGGTGCCCTGCGGGACCGCCGCGGGGGCTCAGGCGTGCGAGGCCTCGAGCAGTTCCCGGGCGTGGTCCCGTGCGGACCCGGATCCCGCCCGTCCGGCGAGCATCCGCGCCAGTTCCTCCACCCGGTCCTCGCCCTCCAGGGTCTGGACGTCGGAGGTGGTGAAGCCGGCGTCGCTGTCCGAGTCCTTGGTCACCTTCAGGTGGCGGTCGGCGAAGGCCGCCACCTGGGGCAGGTGGGTGACCACGATGACCTGGACGTGCTGGGCCAGCCGGGCCAGCCGCCGGCCGATCTGCACGGCGGCCTCTCCGCCGACGCCCGCGTCCACCTCGTCGAACACGAACGTGGGCACCGGGTCCGTGGCGGCCAGGACCACCTCCAGCGCCAGCATCACGCGCGAGAGCTCACCGCCGGAGGCGCCCTTGCCCAGGGGACGCGGGGCGGAACCGGCGTGGGGCTGCAGCAGCAGCGCGACGTCGTCGGCACCGTGGGGGCCCGGTTCACCGCCACCGGTGACCGAGGCATGGAACGTGGCGTCCGGCATGGACAGCGCGTGCAGCTCCTCGGTGACCTGTCCGGAGAGGTCCTGCGCTGCCGCGGTGCGCAACCGGGTGAGCTCTGCCGCCCCGGCCAGGACGGCCGCCTCGAGCCGTTCGCACTGCTCGGTGAGCTCCACGATGCGGCCCGAGTCGCCCTGCAGCTCGTCGAGCCGGGCGCGGTGGGACCGCGCCCAGTCGAGCACGTCGGCCAGTTCCGGGCCGTACAGCCGCATCAGCCGGGTCAGTTCCGCCAGCCGGGACTGCGCCGCGTCGAGGTCGGACGCGGCGTCGTCGTCCAGGCGGGCCGCGTACCCGGCCAGGTCGGCCGAGACGTCCGCCAGTACGATGCCCACCTCGGCCAGCCGTGCGGCCAGCCCGGTCAGCTCGGCGTCCTGGCCGGGTGCCTGCAGCAGGGCCTGGCGCGCCGCCTCCACGAGGGCCTCCGCGGCCGGGACGTCCACCGCCTCCGCCACGTCGGCACCGGCCAGGTGGGCGTGGGCGCCCAGGGACGCCGCCCGCAGCTCCTCGACGTTCTCCAGCCGCTGGATCCGGACGCGCACCTCCTCGTCCTCGCCCGGCGTCACGTCGGCCTCGTCGATCTCCTCGAGCGCACGCTGCAGGTTCTCGGCCTCGCGGGCGCGGTCCTGCTCGTGCAGCGTGATCTCGGCCAGCTCGGCGCGGGCGGCACGCCAGGTGTCGAAGTCCCGCCGGTAGGCCGCCAGCGCGGTGGCCAGCTCCTCCCCGGCGAAGGCGTCCAGCGCGTGGCGCTGGGCCGTCGCGGACTTCAGCCGCAACTGGTCCGTCTGTCCGTGCACCGCCACGAGGTGTCCGCCGATCTCCCCGAGGAGCGCCACCGGCACGCCGCGCCCGCCCGCCGAGGCGCGGGACCGCGAGGACCCCCCGGCCGCGCCCACCGATCGGGTGACCACCAACGAGCGGTTCCCCGGCCCGCGGCCCGGGGCATCGCCGTCGTGACCCTCGTCGTCGACCTCGTCCAGGACCGCCCCGGCCTCCTCGGCGAGCCCGACGGCGGCGTTCCCGGCTGCCAGCCGGAACCCCGCCTCGACCGTGGCGTGGGAGGCGCCGTGGCGCACGGCCCCGGCGTCGGCGCGCGCCCCGAGCAACAGGTTCAGGGCGGTCACGACCATGGTCTTGCCGGCTCCCGTCTCACCGGTGACCACGGTGAACCCGGGGTCCAGGTCCACGGTGGCGTCGCCGATGACACCCAGGGAGTCGATGGACAGGTACTCGATCATGGCCGGCCGCCTCCGGGCTTTCGGTCCTCACGGGCCTCTGCCGGGGTGGTGCTGGATCGGGCCAGGGGCAGCTTCTCGTCCTCGCGCACGACCACCGGGATGGCGGCCGTGGCCGGTGGGACCACTCCGGGACGCGGTGCCAGGTGGTGCGGCTCGACCACGGAGACGCCGGGCGAGCCGGGTACCTTGGCGTCGGTGTGCCGGGCGGCGTAGCGCGCCTCGCGGGCCGCCACCTCCTCCCGGTCCTGTTCGGTGACCGGCCCGCGCCAGCCCTTGGTGGGCAGGTTGAACTTGCGCACGAGGCGCTCGGAGAACGGGGTGCGGGACAACCGGGCGATCCGGACGGGGTGTTCCGAGCGGGTGACCTCGATCCGGGCCCCCAGCGGCAGGTCGACGGTCCGCCGGCCGTCGCACCACAGGACGCCGGGTTCATTCGTGCGCGGGAGCACCTCCACGGTCAGGACCGAGTCCGGGGAGACCACGAGCGGACGGGCGAACAGGGCGTGGGCGCTGATCGGGACCATGAGCATGGCGCGCACCTCGGGCCAGACGACCGGGCCGCCCGCGGAGAAGGCGTACGCGGTGGAGCCGGTGGGGGTGGCCATCACGATACCGTCGCAGCCATAGGTGGAGATGGGGCGGCCGTCCACCGCGGTGATGACCTCGAGCATGCGTTCGCGGTTGGACTTCTCCACGCTCGCCTCGTTCAGAGCCCAGGTCCGGGCGACCAGGACGTCGTTCTCGAAGACGCGGACGTCGATCGTCATCCGTTCCTCGACGGTGTAGTCCTCGTCCACGACCGCCTCGACCGTGCGGGTGAGGTCGGTGCGCTCGGACTCGGCCAGGAACCCCACATGCCCCAGGTTGACGGCCAGCAGGGGAACACCGGCCTCACGGACCAGTTCGGCGGCGCGCAGGACGGACCCGTCACCGCCGAGGACCACGCCGAGATGGATGTCGGTCAGGTCGCAGTCCACCCCCAGCGTCTCGGGGCGGGTCGCCAACGGCGGCACCACGTCCGAGTGGATGGCCTCGCGGATGGCGATGGCATCGCCCTCGAGCAGGACCGGGACCAGCCCGGACTCCTGGAGGCTCGCACACGTGCGGAGGGCGGCGCGGATGGCGTCCTCACGGCCGGTGTGGGCGAGGACGAGGATTCGGCGAGCCATGGGCACAAGGATACCCACGCTCCGTGGCCGGCCGGACGCGAGACGTCCGCGGTGTGGATGGACCGGGCGGGCCCTGCATCCGGCCCGGTCAGCCCCAGTCCACGACCTGCCGGGACCACCAGTCCCCACCGGGCGCGGGATCCGGTGCGCCGTCCGTGCCGTCCGGGGTGCCGGGGGCACCCCGGCGCAGCCACAGGAAGAACTCGGCATTGCCGTCCTGCCCGGGCAGCGGCGACCGGGCGAGTCCCCGTGGCTCCAGCCCGGCCTCGAGGGCGGCGTCGACCACCCCGGCGACGGCACGGCGACGGGCCCGGGGGTCCACCACGACGCCGGTGCGCGGCAAGGCCTCCCGGCCCACCTCGAACTGGGGCTTGACCATCAGGACCAGGTCGGCACCGGGCCGGCACGCCGCGGCCAGCGGCGCCATGACCAGGCGCAGCGAGATGAAGGAGAGGTCGGAGACCACCAGGTCCACGGTCCCGCCGATCCGCTCCGGGGTCAGGTCCCGGATGTTGAGGCCCTCGTGGACCTCGACACGCGGATCGAGGCGCAGCTCGTCCACGAGCTGTCCGTGGCCCACGTCGACCGCGACCACCCTGGTGGCGCCCGCGCGCAGCAGGACGTCGGTGAATCCCCCGGTGGAGGCCCCGGCGTCCAGGCAGCGCAGACCGGCGGGGACGACGCCGGCGAACACCTCCAGCGCCCCGGCCAGCTTGTGCCCCGCCCGGGAGGCGTAGCGCGGACCCCGTGCGGACAGCGCCAGCACGTCGTCCGGGCCGCACTTCTGCGACGGCTTGGTGGCCGGGGCGCCGTTCACGGTCACCTCCCCGGCGCTCACCATCCCCGCGGCCTCACTGCGGGACCGGGCGAGCCCGCGACGGGTCAGGGCGACGTCCAGCCGTTCAGCACCGGCCGTCGCAGCTCCCGAGCGGCTCACGGCGTCCCCGGCAACCGAGGCTGTTCCTCGAGGAGGCGGGACAGGGCATCCAGTGCCGTCCGGTAGGCCTCGACCTCGTCCCCCGGGCTCAGTGCGTCGGCCCCGTCCAGGCCGGACACGATGGCGTCGGCCGCGGGATCACCGGTGGGCTCGGGCCACCCCGCGCTCACCGGTCCGTCCCCGTAGCCGCGGACCACCGTTCCGGGGGCGCCTGCAGCAGGGCGGGCAGGCCGTCCAGGACCCACGTCGGCTGGTGGTCGCAGGGCGCTGCCCGCGTCGTGTCGTGGTCATCGACGCCCGTGAGCACCAGCGCGGTGTCGAATCCCGCACGGTTCCCGCCGAGGATGTCCGTGTCGAGACGGTCACCGACGACGAGCGGACGACGACCGCCCAGTCGCTCGGCGGCCAGCCGGAACAACACCGGCTCCGGCTTGCCCGCAGCGACCGGGACGGTACCGGTCGCGCGGGCCACCGCCTCGACCAGGGCGCCGTTGCCGGGGGCGATCCCCTCGGCGCGGGGAATCGTCAGGTCGGTGTTGGTCGCCACCCAGCGGGCACCGGACCGGATCGCGAAGGCCGCCTGGGCCAGGTCCTTCCAGCCGACCGAGGGGTCGAACCCCTGGATCACCGCCTCGGGGTCCTCGGCGGCCGATTCGGCGACCTCGTGACCTGCCCCGGACACGAGGTCGCGCAGGTGGTCGGAGCCGACGACCAGGACCCGGGTGGTCCGGCCCTCGAGCTCCTCGCCCAGCAGGGCCACACCGGCGGCGGCGGAACCGAGCACCTGCTCACCCGCCACCGACAGTCCGAACGAGTTGAGGTGCTCGGCCACGGACTCGGGCGAACGCGAGGCGTTGTTGGTCACGTAGGCGACCGGGACATCCAGTGCGTCGAGCTCCCGGAGGGTCTCCACGGCGCCGTCGATAGCGTGCTCACCCGCGTAGACGACGCCATCCAGGTCGCACAGCAGGACGTCGTGCCCGTCGAAGAAGCGTGCAGCCACGGATCAGTCGCCCTGCGGGTCCCGGTCGGGGCGGGACGCAGAGTCCGGACGCTGTCCCGGATGATCGTCCGGCGCGTCCTCCCACGGCGCGGCACCCTCGGACGCGTCCTCGCGGGAATCCACGACGACGAGTCCCTCCTCCGCCAGGTCGTCAGCGACGGCGCGGTCCCTCCCGGGATGGTCATCATCGGGCTGGCCGTCCTCGGAGCCCGCGGCGGCCGGAGCGGGCGTGGCCGCATCGCCCTCCGTCTCCTCTCCGGTGCTCCCGGGTGGGACCAGGTCACGGGCCCGGGGACGACGCTCCGGTCGCACGTCCTCCTCCACCCCGAAGTCCACGATCTCCGGGTCCGAGAACTCTCCGATCCCGAGGGCCCGCTCCGCGACCCGCGCCTGGTGGCGCCAGTCCTTCGCCTCACCGCCTCGCCCGGCCTCCTCGAGGGCATCGGCATAGGCCCGGAACAGTCGGGGACTGAAGGAGAACCCGCGGTTCCGGTCGAGCTCGGGGACCTGCAACACCTTCAGTGCGGAATCGACGTCCCCGAGGTCGCGGTGGACGCCGGACAGCACCATGACGAGTTCCACGCGGACGGCGCGGTCGAGGGTTCCCAGGTCCACCTCGCCGGCCAGCTCCAGTGCCTTGGAATGACGACCGAGGGCACGTTCGCTGTCCACCATCTCGGGGAGGTGGGTGTGGTCACCGGTGATGCGGCGATAGGTCCGGAACTCGCGCAACGCCTCGGCATACTGCCCCGCGGCGTAGGCCGTCAGCCCGACGGCCTCGCGGACGCAGCCGAGTCGGCCGCCTCGGCGGCTGGCCGCCAGGGCGTGCTCGAACGACAACTGGGGATCGATCTCGAGCAGCCGGCCGGCCATGACCAGGTGCTTGGCCACCCAGGGACGATTGCGCTCGTCCAGCGAGTCGAGTTCCCGGCTGGTCGCGCGATCCAGCTCCCTGCCGGTGACGTCCTCGTCGATCTCCGGGGACTTGGCACGGTCGGGGCGGTTGGCACTGCGCAGGTCGCTGGGGTTGTGATCGGGCGCGCTGTCGCCCCGGTCGCGGAACCCGCGACGGTCCGGGCCGGCACCCCGGCCGCGATCCGCTCCGGGGCGCCCACCGCGCTGATCCTCCCGGAAGCGGTCGTATCCGTCCCGGTGATCACGACGGGGACGATCTCCCCGCTCGCCACGGTCGTCCCGCTGGTACCCACCCTCACGGCGAGGGCGATCACTCCGGTCACCCCGATCGTCTCGGCGGTAGCCACCGCCTGGATTGTCCCGGCGCGGACGAGGGCCCCGCTCACCGCGGTCATCCCGGCGGTAACCGCCCTCACGGTCGTCCCGACGCGGTCGTTCCCCACGCGCGCCCCGGTCGTCCCGCTGGTACCCACCCTCACGGCGCGGGCGATCCCCGCGGTCACCTCGGTCGTCCCGGCGGTAGCCACCCTCACGGTTGTCCCGGCCCGGGCGATCACCACGGTCACTCCGCTCGTCCCGGCGGTATCCGCTGTCCCGGGTGTCCCGGCGAGGACGATCCCCGCGCTCACCGCGGTCGTCCCGCTGGTACCCGCTCTCCCGCCGAGGCCGTTCCTGACGGCCCTCACGGTCGTCCCGACGGTACCCGCTGACGCTGCGGTCACCGGAGCGGGGCCGGTCCTCACGGCGCGGACCGTCCTCCCGACGGTAACCCCCGCCGTCAGACCGAGCGGGTCGCCCCTCGCCGGCATCACGACGAGCGGACGACGAGCCTCCGCGCTCGGAACCGTATCGACCGGAGTCCCGGCCCGTTCCGGCACGCCCAGACTGGCCGCGGGAGTCATAGGAACGGCGATCGTTCCGGGGGCCGCCGCGGGACCCCCGCCCGGTCTGTCCACCGGTCTGCTTCCGGTCGCGGCCGGCTGAACCGGGGCGTTCCTCGTTCTCAGACATCCAGGATCCTCTTTCCTTCAGGTGCGACCGCAACCCGGAATAGGGCAGGGCTGCCGATCGGCCACACCAGAGTAGCCGACATGGTTAAAGCAAGGAGGCCCCGCACATACAGTGCGGGGCCTCCCTTGAATGGTTGTCCGGCGGCGTCCTACTCTCCCACATCCTCCCGGATGCAGTACCATC
>NZ_CALMQR010000077.1:0-35741 GCF_937871995.1 uncultured Citricoccus sp.
GGAGCGGCCTCGGCCGGTGCCTCCGCCGAGGAACCTGCCGGGGACTCGGCGCGGCGGGAGCGCGAACGGCGGGCCGGGCGGCCGGCGCCCTGGCCGGACTCGTCGGACTTCTCGCCGGCGGACTGCGGACCGGCCTCCTGCTGTGCGGGGGCGGACGTGTCGGCCACGGCGGCGTCAGCGCTCGTCACGGACGGAGCGTCGGCCTGCTTGGCGGCACCCCGGCCCCGGGTGCTGCGGCCGGAGGCGGTCCCGGTGGCGCCGTCGCCCGCGGTGGCCTTGTCGGCGGCATCCTTGTGCTCGGGCTTGCGGTCGGCCACGGCGCCGCCGCGCTGGTGGCTGGAGATGGCGGCCACGAGGTCGGACTTGCGCATCCGGGAGCCCCCGGTGATGCCGAGCTGGGAGGCCAGGGCCTGCAACTGTGCGAGCTTGAGGCCGGCCAGGCCGCCACCGGTGGGGGCCTGGGGGGAATTGCCCTCGGATGCCGTGGGCAGTTCAGTGGTTTCGGTCACGAAGGTTCCTTCTCCCTCGTCAGGCGGGATCCGACTGGAGGGATCCCGCTACGTGTGCTCCGGCCGCCCCGTGAACACTGGAGAACCAGGGGCTGAAGACCGGGATTCGAGTCCGCCGGCCGGAATGACGGCCGATGGACGTGGCGCCGGATGGCGCCGACCGGACCGCAGACGGTCCGGGAGGGGCGATCCAGGGTGCCGTGACAGGCCGGGGGCCAGCAGGACCGCCTTCGGTCCGCTCGGTGCCTGGATCCACACCGTCCGCCGGCTCCACGTAGAAACGGGGTCCGGCCGGCTTCAGCCCCGGGGGGGATGGCCTGTGCGGTGTGACTCCACCTTAGCACCCGCCACGTCCACCGGGAGAATGCGCACCCGCCACCCCTGCGCCGATCCGCTGAGGGCGGACTCCATGGTCCCGCGGGCCCGTTCGGCGCTGTCCTGGTCGGGGGCCAGCACCATCACCGTCGGCCCGGCACCGGACACGACGGCGGCCAGGCCCTCGGCGCGCAGCGCACGGACCAGCCCGACGGACTCGGGCATGGCCGGCTCGCGGTAGTCCTGGTGCAGCCAGTCCTGGGTGGCCGGGAGCAACCGGGACGGGTCGGTGGTCAGGGCGTGGACCAGCAGGGCGGCCCGGCCCGCGTTCGCCGCGGCCACGTGGTGCGGGACCTGCGGCGGCAGCAGTCCGCGGGCCGTCTCCGTGCTCAGCGGCTCCTCGGGGATCGCGACCACGGGCACCACGTCCGGATGGACGGCCATCCGCACGGACCGGTAGCCCCCGACCTCACCCCAGGAGACCGCGAAACCGCCGGTCAGCGCCGGGGCGACGTTGTCCGGGTGACCCTCCAGGCCCGCCGAGGCGTCCAGCAGCCCCTCCGCCGAGGCGCGCTCGGACTCGGGCAGCAGGGCGTCCGCGGCCAGCACCGCGGTGGCGTGGGCGGCCGCGGAGGACCCCAGTCCCCGCCCGTGCGGGATCCGGTTGGTGGCGGTCAGCTCGATCCCCGGGACCTCCCAGCCGCGCTCGGCGAGGTACTCGCGCAGGGTGGCGATCACCAGGTGGGTGCCGTCCGTGGGCACGGAGCCGGAGCCCTCTCCCTCCACCACGGCGGAGAACCCCTCGGCCACGGTGGTGATGACGACCTCGTCGCGCAGGTCCAGGGCCAGGCCCATCGAGTCGAAGCCCGGCCCGAGGTTCGCCGACGTCGCCGGGACGGAGACGCGGACCGTGATCCCGACGGGCACGGTCCGCAGTGCCGGGGACCCGGTGGCCGGCGGCGTGGTCCGGGGCTCGGCGGCGGGCATCACGACAGCCCCAGCGCCTCGGCCACCGCCACGACGTCGAAGGGCACCCGCTGGGGCTCCACGTCCGAGCCGTCGGCGTTGCGCAGGGCCCACTGGGGGTCCTTCAGCCCGTGACCGGTGACGGTGATGACCCAGCGCTTGCCGGTGGGCACGTTGCCGAGCCCGTGGTGCTTGATCAGCCCGGCCACCCCGGCGGCCGAGGCGGGCTCCACGAAGACGCCCTCCTTGGCGGACAACCAGCGGTGGGCGGCGAGGATCTCCTCGTCGGTCACGGAGTCGATCAGTCCCCCGGACTCGTCCCGGGCGGCCTCTGCCTGCTCCCAGGAGGCCGGGTTGCCGATCCGGATGGCCGTGGCCAGCGTGTCCGGATCCGTGACCGGGTGGCCCAGCACGATGGGTGCGGCGCCGGCGGCCTGGAAGCCCCACATCACGGGCGTCCTGGTGGACACGGCCGGCAGCTCACCGGCTGCGGCGCCGGGGTGCGGGTTGGTGTACGGCTGGGAGTACTCGCGGTACCCCTTCCAGTAGGCGGTGATGTTCCCCGCGTTGCCCACGGGCAGCAGGTGGTAGTCCGGGGCGTCGCCGAGGGCGTCCACCACCTCGAAGGCACCGGTCTTCTGGCCCTCGATGCGGTTGGGGTTCACGGAGTTGACCAGGAACACCGGGTAGTTCTCGGAGAGCTTGCGGGCCACGTCGAGGCAATTGTCGAAGTTCCCGTCCACCTGCAGCAGCGTGGCCCCGTGGGCGATCGCCTGGGACAGCTTGCCCATGGCGATCTTGCCCTCCGGCACCAGCACCGCGCAGGTCAGTCCCGCCTGGGTGGCGTAGGCGGCGGCCGAGGCGGAGGTGTTTCCGGTGGAGGCGCAGACGACGGCCTTCGCCCCCTGCTCCACGGCGGCCGTGATGGCCATGGTCATGCCGCGGTCCTTGAAGGAGCCCGTGGGGTTCATGCCCTCGAACTTGACCCAGACCTCGCCCTCGACGAGCCGGGACAGGGCCGGTGCCTCGATCAGCGGGGTACCGCCCTCGCCCAGGGTCACCACCCGGGTGGACTCGCTGACGGGCAGCCGGTCTGCGTACTCGCGGATCACTCCGCGCCATTGGTGTGCCACTGGTGTTCAGTTCCCTTCGACGCGCAGGACGGAGACCACGTCGGTCACTGCGTCCAGCTCCTTGATGGCGGTGACGGTGGAGGCCAGGGCCCGTTCCCGGGCGCGGTGGGTGGTGATCCGCAGCAGGGACTCGGCCGGCCCCTCCGCTCCCGGGGAGCCGGGCACGCCCTCGGCGGCGTGCACCTCGTAGACGGCGCTGTCCTCGGGCAGCGGCACCTGCCGCATCGCCTCGATCGACACGCCGTGCTCGGCCACGACCGTGGCGATGGCGGCCAGCACGCCGGGCCGGTCGGCCACGCGCAGCACGATCATGTAGCTCGTGGTGGCCTCTCCGACGTCCAGTGCCGCCAGGGCCCTCTTCGGCGTGCGCGTGCGGCCGGGCCCGCCGCGGACCAGTCGGCGGGCGATGGACACGGTGTCCCCCATGACCGCGCTGGCCGTGGGGGCACCCCCGGCGCCGGGGCCGTAGAACATGAGTTCACCGGCGTTGTCGGCCTCCACGAACACGGCGTTGTAGGCACCGCGCACGGCGGCCAGGGGGTGCTCGCGCGGCAACAGGGTCGGATGCACCCGCAGCACGGCGCCGTCGACGCCGGCCTCGGACCGGATGCGCTCGGCGATCGCGAGCAGCTTGATGACGTATCCGGCCTCGGCGGCGGCCTCGTTGTCCGCGGCGGTGATCCGGGTGATGCCCTCGGCGTGGACCTTGTCCATGGAGAACGACGCGTGGAAGGCCAGGTTGGCCAGGATCGCGGCCTTGGCCGCGGCGTCCAGGCCCTCGACGTCGGCCGTCGGGTCGGCCTCCGCGTACCCGAGCCGCTGGGCCTCGGCCAGGGCGTCGTCGAAGGACGCCCCGGTGGTGTCCATCTGGTCGAGGATGTAGTTCGTGGTGCCGTTGACGATGCCCATGACCCGGTTGACGCGGTCCCCGGAGAGGGAGTCGCGCAGCGGCCGCAGGATCGGGATGGCCCCGCCCACCGAGGCCTCGAAGGACAACTGCGTGCCGGCCTTGGCGGCCGCGGCGAACAGCTGGCTGCCGCTCTGGGCCAGCAGCGCCTTGTTCCCGGTGATCACGGCCGAGCCGTTGGCGATGGCCCGCTCGATGAGTGTCTTGGCCGGTTCGATCCCGCCCAGCAGCTCGATGACGATGTCCGCGGAGTCCACGAGGGACTCGGCGTCCGAGGTGTAGAGCTCGCGGGGCAGCTGGTAGTCACGCGCTCCCTCGGGGTTGCGGACGAACACCCCGACCAGTTCGAGCTCGGCGCCCACGCGGGCCGCGAGCATCCGGGCGTCCTCGGTGAGGATGCGGGCCACCTGGGAGCCGACGGTGCCGGCGCCGAGCAGCGCGATCTTCAGGGGCGGGATCGTGTCGGTCATGGTCCTCCGTTGGGTCTGGGATGAAGTGCTGGGGTGTCCGGGGGCGGGGGCGTCAGAGGCCGGTCTCGCGGGCGAAGAGGTCCTCTTCGGTCTCCCGCCGGATGATGACACGGGCCTGCCCGTCCCGGACGGCCACGATGGCCGGACGCGTGAGCTGGTTGTAGTTGCTGGACAGCGAGTGGCAGTACGCACCCGTGGCGGGCACCGCGAGCAGGTCACCGCGCGCGACGTCGTCGGGCAGGTAGGCGTCCCGGACCACGATGTCCCCGGACTCGCAGTGCTTGCCGACCACGCGGGAGAGCACCGCGGGCTCGGTCGAGGTGCGCGAGGCCAGCGCCACGGAGTAGTCCGAGTCGTACAGCACCGGGCGGGCGTTGTCGCTCATCCCGCCGTCCACGGACACGTACCGGCGGGGGTGGGTCCTCCCACCGGCGCCCCCCGCCGCGTCCGGGGCGTCCACGGACACGGTCTTGCGCACGCCGGCCTCGTACAGGGTGAACGTGGAGGGTCCGGAGATGGCCCGGCCCGGCTCGATCGAGATCCGCGGACAGGCCAGCCCCAGGCGCTCGGTGGCCGCCCGGACGGCGGAGGCCAGGGTGGTGGCGATGTCCTCGGGCGTGCGCGGATCGTCCGCCGCGGTGTAGGCGATGCCGTGCCCGCCCCCGAGGTCCAGCTCGGCCAGTTCCACGCCGTGGGTGTCCCGGATCTCGGCCAGGAAGCCCAGCAGCTTCTCCGCCGCCACCCCGAAGCCCTCGGCCTCGAAGATCTG
Organism: uncultured Citricoccus sp.; assembly: GCF_937871995.1. NCBI lineage: Bacteria > Bacillati > Actinomycetota > Actinomycetes > Micrococcales > Micrococcaceae > Citricoccus > uncultured Citricoccus sp. Next base: position 5,070 of record NZ_CALMQR010000077.1, read on the forward strand.
GGAGCCGATGTGGCAGTGCAGGCCCAGCAGGTCGATGGACTCGGCCGCCAGGGCCTGGGCCACGGCGGCCGCGGCCGGCGAACCGGCCGTGCCGCTGCCCTGCCCGGCGTCCGGGGCGGACATCGACAGGCCGAACTTCTGGTCCTCGTGCGCGGTGGCGATGAACTCGTGGGTGTGGGCGTGCACGCCCGGGGTGAGCCGGAGCATCACCGGTGCCCTCACCCCGGCCTCGGCGGCCAGGGCGGCCAGCCGGTCGAGCTCGTCCAGGGAGTCCACGACGATCCGCCCGACACCGGCGTCCAGGGCACGGCGCAGTTCCGCATCGGACTTGTTGTTGCCGTGCAGGCCGATGTGGGCCGGGTCCACCCCGGCGCGCAGCGCGATGGCCAGCTCACCGCCGGAGGCGGTGTCCAGGCGCAGCCCCTCCTCGGCGACCCACCGGGCGGCCGCGGTGCACAGGAAGGACTTGCCGGCGTAGTACACGTCCACTCCCCCGCAGAGCTCCGCGAACGCCGCGTCGAAGGCGTCGCGGAACGCCCGTGCCCGGGCCCGGAAGTCCTCCTCGTCCAGGACCAGCAACGGGGTGCCGAACTCCGCGGCGAGCCGGGAGACGGGAATGCCCTGCACGGCGATCTCGCCGTCGTCGTCGCGGGACACCCCGGCCGCCCAGAGCTTGGGGACCAGGGCGTTGGGGTCCCGGGGGTACTCCAGCCAGTCCGGGGCCAGCGGCGAGGGCCCGGCGGCCGGGTTCGCGTGATCGGTCGGGGTCGGCATCGGCGTCCTCACATCCTCTCCGGGGCGCTGACGCCCAGCAGTCCCAGTCCGTTGGCGAGCACCTGGGAGGTGGCCTCGTTCAGCCACAACCGGGTGCGGTTCAGGTCCGTGATCTCCCCGGGCGTGCCCTCCCGGGAGGTCACCGGGACGATACGGCAGGCACCGTACCAGGAGTGGTAGGCCCCGGCGATGACCTCCAGGTGGCGGGCCACCCGGTGGGGCTCGCGGAATTCGGCGGCCTGGGCGACCACCGAGGGGAACTCGCCGAGCCGGGCCAGCAGGTCCGACTCGGTGGCGTGGGTCAGCAGGGACGCGTCGAAGGCGGAGCGGTCGACGCCGGCCGCCTCGGCCGTGCGCGCCGCCCCCCGGGTCCGGGCGTGAGCGTACTGGACGTAGAACACCGGATTGTCGTTGGTCCGGGAGGTGAGGATCTCCGGGTCGATGGTGATCGGCGAGTCCGCGGGGTACCGGGCCAGCGAATAGCGCAGGGCGTCGGCGCCGAGCCAGGACACCAGGTCCTTGAGCTCGATGATGTTGCCGGCACGCTTGGACAGCTTGGCCCCGTTGACGGAGATCAGCTGGCCGATCAGCACCTCGATGTTGCGGTCCGGATCGTCCCCGGCGCACGCGGCGATGGCCTTGAGCCGGCCCACGTAACCGTGGTGGTCGGCGCCGAGCAGGTAGATCTTCTCGGTGAAGCCGCGGTCCTTCTTGGAGAGGTAGTAGGCGGCGTCGGCGGCGAAGTAGGTCGGCTCGCCGTTGGCCCGGATGAGCACGCGGTCCTTGTCGTCGCCGAAGTCGGTGGTGCGCAGCCAGACGGCGCCGTCACGGTCCTCGATGTGGCCGAGCTCGCGCAACCGGGCCACCGCGTTCTCGATCGCCCCGGACTCGTGCAGCTGCTTCTCGGAGAACCAGACGTCGAAGTGCACGCCGAAGTCGGCCAGGGTGGTGCGGATGTCCTGCATCTGGTGCCGGTAGGCGGACTCGCGGATGATGGGCAGCGCCGCCTGCTCGTTCACCGTCCGGATGTCCGGGTGCTCGGACAGGACCTGGTGGGCGAGGTCCTGGATGTACTCCCCCGGGTAGCCGCCCTCCGGGACCGGCAGGCCGTGCAGCCGGTTGTAGACCGACTGGGCGAACACGTTCATCTGGTTGCCGGCGTCGTTGATGTAGTACTCGGCGGTCAGCTCCGCCCCCGAGGCGTGCAGCAACCGGGCGATGGCATCGCCCAGGGCAGCCCAGCGGGTGTGGCCGATGTGCAGCGGCCCGGTCGGGTTCGCCGAGACGAACTCCATGTTGACCACGTGGCCGGTCAGGGCCGAGTTCCTGCCGTAGTCGGCACCGGCCTCGACGATGGTCCGGGCCAGCTCACCGGCGGCGGCGGCGTCCAGCGTGATGTTCAGGAAACCCGGTCCGGCGATGTCCACGCCGGCGACACCGGGCACCTGCTCCAGGCGCCGGACGAGCAGGGCCGCGAGGTCACGGGGGGCCATGCCCGCCTTCTTGCCCAGCTGCATGGCGACGTTCGTGGCCCAGTCCCCGTGCTCGCGGTTCTTCGGTCGCTCGACCTTCACCTGCGCCGGGATCTCGACGGCGATCTCGCCGGAGTCGACGGCGTCCTGCAGGCAGGCGGCCAGGGCTGTGGAAAGGTCTTCGGGGGTCACCCGGGACAGTCTAATGTCGCGCAGGCAGCCGCCGCGAAACCGGCCGGCCGCGTGACCTGACGGGGCGCACGGGGCCCGACCGGGTGCGATTTCTTCTGTCGGCCCCGGATGCGATAGGGTTGTGAAGTCCCGCTCGGCCCCACCGGCCGCGAGACCCCCGCCTCCGTAGCTCAGGGGATAGAGCGTCTGCCTCCGGAGCAGAAGGCCGCAGGTTCGAATCCTGCCGGGGGCACCCTCTTCCTCCTCATCGTCCAGCGCGTTTCCGCGCCGACGATCCCCCCGGCACCGGGGTGACCCACAGCCGGATGATCCCCCGCACCACCACGGTCCCGTCCTCCCTCGTGGCCGTCACCGCCACGGGCACGTCCGGCGCCCCGTCCCAGTCCGCCGTGGTGCTCTCGGCGACGCACGTCACCTCCGAGTCCGCCGCGGCCAGGTACTCCACCTCCATGCCCTTCGGCAGCCACCGCATCCCGGGAGGCACGGTGGCCTCGGCGAGCAGGCCCATCGCCGCCTCCAGGCCGTTGCAGACCGCGATCGCATGGACAGTGCCGAGGTGGTTCTGCGTCGAGCGCCGCAACGGCACCGTCACCTCCCCGTAGTGCGTCGCCATGGCCTGCACGCCGAGGTGCGCCGAGGCGAAGTACGGAGCACGGCGGCAGAACGCGGCGGTGAACAGCCGTCGGCCGCCCGGCAGGGCGGAGAGGCGCCGGTAGAGCGAGAGCGTCGAGTTCATTACCCGATACTACGGGTCTCGAGTGATACTCCCCACGGGCCGGCACCAGGACCTGGGCCGTGCCCCGGCCGGCTCGCCACCCGTGACCGGAGCCGTGCCGGGTCCGCACCCGGGCGCCGGGCCCGGGTCGGCAGGACGCCCGGGGCTGTACTGTCCCGCGGCAAGCCGCGAGGATGAACCGTGACCGCAGTGCCCCGAACGCCCGACGACCCCTGAGGGAGGCCACGGGACCGTGACCGTCTTCGGATTCCACGCCAGCCACGAGCAGGCCTCTCCGCGCCAGCTGCTCCAGGACGTGCACGCCGCCGAGCGCGCGGGCTTCGCGGCCGCCATGTGCTCGGACCACCTCGCCCCCTGGTCCCGACGGCAGGGGCACTCGGGCTTCGCGTGGTCCTGGCTCGGCGCCGCCCTGGCCGGCACCGGGATGCGCATGGGCGTGGTGACCGCCCCCGGCCAGCGCTACCACCCGGTGATCCTCGCCCAGGCATCCGCGACGCTCGCGCAGATGTTCCCCGGACGGTTCTGGATGGCCCCCGGCAGCGGGGAGAACCTCAACGAGCACGTCACCGGTGACCCCTGGCCGGACAAGGAGGACCGGCAGCTGCGTCTCGAGGAGTGCGTCGAGGTGATCCGCCGCCTGCACCGGGGGGACACCGTGGACCACCGGGGCCGGATCACCGTGGACCGGGCGAGGATCTGGGACCTGCCGCCGACGCCGGTCCCGCTCATCGCGCCCGCGCTCAGCCCGGAGACCGCCGCGCGCTCCGCGGCCTGGGCCGACGGTCTCATCACCGTCAACCAGCCCCTCGACGACCTCAGGACGGTCCTGGAGGCCTACCGCGGGCAGGGCGGAACCGGGCCGGCGGTGCTGCAGGTCCACCTGTCCTGGGCCCCGACCCGTGCCGAGTCCGAACGGATCGCCGTGGACCAGTGGCGGTCCAACACGGTCCCCCGTCATCAGCTGGAGGACCTGGCCCGGACGGAGGACTTCGAGGCGGCCTCGGCCGGGGCCGGACTGGACGAGGTGGCCCAGGCGGTGGACGTCTCCGCCGATCCCCACTGGCACGTGGAACGGCTCGCCGAGTACGCCGGGCTCGGGTTCGACGAGGTATACCTGCACTGCGTGGCCCAGGACCAGGGTCCGTTCATCGAGACGTTCGGCCGTGAGGTCCTGCCGGCCCTGGCCGGCCTGACGACGGAGGCGAACCCATGAGGTCGGCGCAGACCTCGGACCTGTGGTGGAAGAACGCCGTCTTCTACTGTCTGGACGTCGAGACGTTCATGGACGCGGACGGGGACGGAACCGGAGACTTCGAGGGCCTGACGGACCGGATCGACTACCTCCAGGAGCTCGGGGTCACCTGCCTGTGGCTGATGCCCTTCTACCCCTCCCCCGGACAGGACGACGGTTACGACGTCACCGACTTCTACGGCGTCCACCCGCGGCTGGGCGACCACGGTGACCTGGTCGAGTTCCTCCGCGCCGCCCGGGACCGGGGCATGCGGGTCATCGTCGACTTCCTGGTCAACCACACCTCGGACCGCCATCCCTGGTTCCGCGCGGCCCTGCGGTCGAAGGACTCCCCCTACCGCGACTACTACGTGTGGCGGCAGGACCCGCCGCCGGACACCTCCCACGAGGTGGTCTTCCCGGACCAGGAGGACTCGATCTGGACGCGGGACGAGAAGTCCGGGCAGTGGTACCTGCACCGGTTCTACCGGCACCAGCCCGACCTGAACGTCATGAACCCCCGCGTGCGGGACGAGCTCGCCAAGGCCATGGGGTTCTGGCTCGAGCTCGGCGTCGACGGGTTCCGGATCGATGCCGTCCCCTACTTCCTGGAGGCCTCTCCCACGGACGGTGCCCGGGAGCCCGAGGATCCGCACGAGATCCTGCGGGACCTGCGCTCCTTCACCCACCGCCGGAAGGGCGACTCGGTGCTGCTCGGCGAGGTCAACCTGCCGTTCGCCGCGCAGCGCGAGTTCTTCGGGGGCCGGGACGGTGACGAGTTGACCATGATGTTCGACTTCCTCTCAATGCAGTACACCTACCTCTCCCTGGCCCGGGCCGACGCGCGTCCGCTGGCGAGGACCCTGACCCGGCGGCCGCGCCTGGACCCGGACAACCAGTGGGCGACGTTCCTGCGCAACCACGACGAGCTGACCCTGGACAAGCTCAGTGACAGCGAGAGGGAGGAGGTCTTCGCGGCGTTCGGCCCGGATCCGGCGATGCAGGTCTACGGCCGTGGCCTGAGGCGGCGCCTGCCGCCGATGCTGGAGGGCGATCCACGCCGGCTGCGCCTGGCCTACTCCCTGCTGTTCTCCCTGCCGGGCTCGCCCGTGCTCTTCTACGGCGAGGAACTCGGTATGGGCGAGGACCTTGACGCCCCGGGACGGTTGTCCGTCCGGACGCCGATGCAATGGGATCCCGGCCGCAACGGCGGCTTCTCCACGGCGGCCCCCTCGCGGCTGGCCGCCCGCCCCGTGACCGGGGCCTACGGTCCGGAACACGTCAACGCCCTGCAGGCCCGGAAGGACCCGGACTCCCTGTACCACCACATCCGCCGGCTCATCCACGCCTACCGTCGGTCCCCGGAGATCGGCTGGGGGGAGCTGGAGATCCTCGAGCACTCCGCCGCCGGAGCACCCGCGGACTCCACGGAATCGGTGCTGGCACACCGGTTGTCCTGGGGCGGTCCCGGGCACGATCCCGGGGGCCGCGGTGGCGCGGTGCCGCTGTCCACGCTGATGCTGCACAACCTCTCCGCCGGTGCGAAGTCGGTCCGGCTGGACCTGACCGGGCAGCACCCCACGGCCGACGGCCTCGCGGGCCGGCCGCTGCTGGACCTGCTGGACGGGGACGACCTCGTCGTCGCTGCCGACGGCACCGTGGAGGTACGCCTGGACGGCTACGGCTACCGGTGGCTGCGGGCCGTCCATCCCCAGGACCACCGCCTCACCTGAGCCACCTCCGTCGACGGGAGCACCCCATGACCACGCCACAGCCCTTCTCCGACCGGACGACCGCCCTGGACTTCATCGTGTCCTGCCAGCAGGACCCCGCCACGGGCACGGCGTTCCTCGGGGAGGACCGGGCCGGAGTCGAGGCCGAGCTCGAGGGCCTGGGGCAACCGTGGCTGCAGACCGTGCGGGCCGTGGTGGAACGGGGGCGGCTCCTGGCCGCCGTCGCCGTGGAATGGGACGAGGAGCCCTCCATGGCGTGGGTGCACGGCCCCTGGGGCACCCCGGACGCCGTGCGTACGCACGGTCCTGGCCTGGTCATGGCGGCGGTGGACCAGGTGCCCCCGGCCATCCGCCGGTTCGAGCTGTGCGGCCACGTGGCCAACACGGCGATGGCCGTGGTGGCGGACCGACTGGGACTCGCACCGACGGAGACGAGCCTCGCCCTGGTGGTGGCGGCCGACGAGGCCGCCGGCTGGATCCCGCCCGAACCGCTCCAGGCCGTGACGGTCCGGCCGGCCGTCCCGGCAGACCGGGCCGCACTGGCCCGGTTGCACGCACCCGAGTTCGGCGAGGCGTACGCCACCGTGGACCAGTTGCTCACCCACCACCGCACGGTGGTCGCGGAGGCACCGGACGGCCGGCTGCTCGGCTATGCCTCGGGGCGGATCCAGGACGACGGCTCGGCCTACGTGGACTTCACCGCCGTCGACCCGTCGGCGCGCCGCCGCGGCGTGGGCCGGCACGTGGTCACGGCCCTGGTCCGGCTGCTGCTCGCCGAGGGCTCCCCGGAACTGGTCCACCTCACGGTGCGCGAGTCCCGCACCGCCGCGCAGCAGCTGTACCTGTCCCTGGGGATGCGCCAGGACGCGGCCCTGCGCGGATACCGCGGTCCCCGGCCGGCTCGGGACGCCACATCGTCCCGCGGCGCGGTGTCCTGACCCGGCGCCTAGACCGTGGCCGGCGACACGGTGATGTCGGCACCCCGGGACACGGCCACGGCCTCGTCGAACTCGGCGTCGATCTCCGGGTCACCGCGGTAGGTGGCCAGCGAGACCGCGATGCCCGCGAGGGCGGCGAGCACGAAACCGGGAACGATCTCGTACAGGGCGAAGGCCCCGCCCCAGGCATCGTCCGGCATGTTGCCCCACCAGAAGACGGTCGCGGCACCGACCACGAGTGCGGTCAGGGCGCCCCAGGTGTTGAAGCGCCTCCAGAACAGGGACAGGATGACGATCGGGCCGAACGAGGCCCCGAAACCGGCCCAGGCGAACGCGACCAGTTCCAGCACGCTGGACTCGGGATCCAGGGCCAGCAGCAGGGCCACGAGAGACACGACGACGACGCCTCCCCGGCCGAGCCACAGCCCGCTCCGGGGGCTCGCCTCCCGGCCCACGAGCTTGTAGAGGTCCTCCACCAGGGCCGAGGAGCACACGATCAGCTGCGAGGAGATGGTGGACATCACGGCCGCCAGCACAGCGGCCAGCACGAGTCCGGCCACGAAGGGGTGGAACAGGACCTGGGACAGGGCCAGGAAGACCGTCTCGGGGTCCTCGAGGGTGACGCCGGCATTCGCCTGGACGTAGGCGATGCCGACCAGGGCGGTCAGGACGGCCCCCAGGGCGCAGATCGCCATCCAGGCGATGCCGATCCGCCGGCCGACCACGGCGTCCCTCGCCGAGCGCAGGGCCATGAACCGGACGATGATGTGCGGCTGGCCGAAGTACCCCAGACCCCAGGCCAGTGCGGAGACGATCCCCACCCAGGTGGCGTTGGCGAAGAAGGACAACCGGTTGCCGCCCTCCGCCAGTGACGCGTCGGCCGCCTGGATGGAGGACACCACCTCGCCCCAGCCGCCCAGCTCGATGATCGCCACGGTCGGCACCGCGACCAGGGCCGCCAGCATCATCAGTCCCTGGACGACGTCGGTCAGCGAGGCACCCAGGAAGCCGCCGAAGAGGGTGTAGACGACCGTGATCCCGGCCACGAGCAGCATGCCGAAGAGGTAGGTGGACCCGAACGAGGACTCGAAGAACTTGCCTCCGGCCGCCATGCCGGAGGAGACGTAGAAGGTGAAGAAGACCAGGATGACGAGCCCCGCCACGATCCGGAGCACCCGGGTGCGGTCACGGAACCGGTTCTCCAGGAAGGAGGGGATCGTGATGGAGTTGCGGGCCACCTCGGTGTAGGCACGCAACCGCGGGGCCACGAACCGCCAGTTCAGCCAGGCCCCGACCGTCAGGCCGATGGCGATCCACGCCTCGACGAGGCCCGCGGCGTAGATCGCACCGGGCAGGCCGAGCAGCAGCCAGCCGGACATGTCCGAGGCCCCTGCGGACAGGGCGGCGACGCTGGGGCGCATCCTGCGTCCGGCCAGCATGTAGTCGTCCAGGTCGGTGTTCTTCCGGGCCGCGTAGAACCCGATGGCCAGCATGGCCGCGAAGTACAGCCCGATCGCGATGAGCTTGTAGGCGTAGTCCATGTTCTCCTCGTCCCCGTCGGCGCGAGACGGCCGGGGGACCTCGACGGCAGGGTGCGATGGGTCACCATGCCACGAATTCCCGTCGAGGGCCAACCGCCCGCGCCGACGTGGGCCCTATTGCAGCAGGGTCTTGTCGTCGATCGTGGCACCCTTGATCTTCTCGAACTCGCCCAGCAGGTCCTTCACCGTCCGGCCCCGCTTCTCCTCCTCGGTGAGGTCGAGGATGATCTGGCCCTCGTGCATCATGATGAGCCGGTTGCCGACCCGCAGGGCCTGCTCCATGTTGTGCGTGACCATGAGCGTGGTCAGCCCCTTGTCCTCGACCACCTGGCGGGTCAGCCGGGTGACCAGATCGGCCCGCTGGGGGTCCAGGGCGGCGGTGTGCTCGTCGAGCAGCAGGATCTTCGGGTCGGAGAAGGTCGCCATCAGCAGGCTCAGGGCCTGGCGCTGGCCGCCGGAGAGCAGTCCCACCTTGGCCTTGAGCCGGTTCTCCAGGCCCAGCTCCAGGGTCGCGAGCTCGTCCGCGAAGCGACTGCGCTTGGACCGGGTGACACCCGTGGCCAGCCGGCGCGGCCTGCCCCGGCGGTCGGCGATGGCCATGTTCTCCTCGATCGTCAGGTGCGGCGCGGTGCCGGCCATCGGATCCTGGAACACCCGGCCGACGAAGGCGGCGCGCTGGTGGTCCTGCAGCTTCGTGACGTCCCGGCCGTCGATGGTCACCGTCCCCTCGTCCGGGAACAGGTCCCCGGAGACGATGTTCAGCACGGTGGACTTGCCGGCCCCGTTGGAGCCGATCACGGTCACGAAGTCGCCCTCGGCCAGGTGCAGGTCCACGCTGCGCAGCGCGCGACGCTCATTGACGGTACCGGCGAAGAAGGTCTTGGAGACGGAGGAAATGGTCAGCATCAGCGATCTCCCTGTTCGGTCGTCGTCGTGGCGGCACCCGTGAAGGAGCCCGTGCCCGGGGCACCGGTGGCGAGCGCGGGAGCACCCGGGGTCTCCAGCACGGCATCGGGTTCGCCCTTGCGGGCCCGGGTCTTGCGCCGGCGCTTGAAGAACGGCAACTGCGGCACGATCAGGGCCAGGATCACCAGGATGGCCGAGACCAGCTTCATGTCGTTCGGGTTCAGGCCGACCTCGAGGGACAGCTGGATGACCACGCGGTAGAGCACGGAGCCGACCACCACGGCCAGCGCCGCGATCAGGATGGTGCGCTGCCCGAAGATGGCCTGGCCGATGATGACCGAGGCCAGTCCGGCCAGGATGAGGCCGATGCCCATGCCGATGTCGGCGAAGCCCTGGTACTGGGCGATCACGGCACCGCACATGCCCACGAGGCCGTTGGACAGGGCGAGCCCGAGGATCTTCTGGTTGTCCGTGTTCACCCCGAAGGAGCGGATCATCTTCTCGTTGTCACCCGTGGCCTGCATGGCCAGTCCCGTGTCCGTGTGCAGGAACCACACCAGCACCAGGGCCAGCACCACGGCCAGCAGGGTGAAGGCGGCGATGCCGACCGGGCCGCCGAGGACACCGGCCTCCCGCAGCGGGGTGATGGCCGTGTCCTCCCCGAGCAGGGGGACGTTGGCCTTGCCCATGATGCGCAGGTTGATCGAGTACAGGCCGATCTGGGTCAGGATTCCGGCCAGCAGGCCGTTGATGCGGCCCTTGGTGTTGAGCAGGCCGGTGATGACGCCGGCGATCAACCCGGCCACGAAGGCCATGAGGATCGCCATGATGGGGTTGATCCCGTTGGTGATCGAGATCGCGGCGACGGCGGCGCCGGTCGTGAACGAGCCGTCCACGGTCAGGTCGGGGAAGTCGAGGATGCGGAAGGTCAGGTAGACCCCCAGGGCCATGATGGCGTAGATCAGACCGAGCTCGATGGCGGTCGTCATGACAGCTCCAATGCGGCAGTTTCAGGAGGTGCCGCCCCGGCCTGGGCCGGGGCGGCACCGCGTCGTGGGAGGTGAGGGGCGCCGGGCGGGGCGGTTACTCGCCGACCGTGTGGTCGGCCTCGTCGAGCATCGACTGGGGGATCTCCACGCCCATGGCCTCGGCGGCCTTCGGGTTGACGTAGAGCTCCAGCTCGGTGGGGGTCTCGACCGGCATGGTGGCGGGATCGGCGTCCTCGGTGAGGATGCGCACGGCCATCTCGGCGGTCTGGGCGCCCAGCTTCTCGTAGTTCAGGCCGTAGGTGGCCACGGCCCCGCGCTCCACCGAGTCACCCTCGGCCGCGATGACCGGGATCTTCTGGTTCTGGGCCACGCCCAGCAGGGACTCGAGGGCGGAGACGACGGCGTTGTCGGTCGGCACGTAGAACGCGTCCACGTCCAGGGAGTTGGCGGCCTGCTGCACCTCGGAGGAGTTCGAGACGGTGGCCTCGACGATCTCCATGCCCAGCTCACCGGCGGCCTCCTTGGCCCACTCGACCTGGACCTCCGAGTTGACCTCACCGGAGGAGTAGACGATGCCCACCCGCTTGGCCTCGGGGGCCAGTTCCTTGAGCAGCTGCAACTGCTCCAGCACGGGGTTGGCGTCCGAGGTGCCCGTGACGTTCGCGCCCGGGGCCTCGAGGGAGTCCACGAGCTTGGCGGTCACCGGATCGGTCACGGCGGTGAACAGCACCGGGATGTCGCTGACCGCCTGGGCCACGGTCAGGGCCGAGGGGGTCGCGACGGCCAGGATCAGGTCCGGCTCGGCCGAGGCGAAGGTGCCGGCGATGGTGTTCGCGGTGGCCTGGTCGCCCTGGGCGTTCTGCACGTCGAGGGTGACGTCCAGCCCGGCCTCCTCGAGGCCCTCCTCGAAGCCCTTGCGGGCGGCGTCCAGGGAGGGGTGGGTGACGAACTGGGAGATGGCGATGTTGTACGACTGGGCGTCGGCCTCGGTGCCCTCGCCGCCGCCTGCCGTGGCCTCCCCGCCGTTGCCGGAACCGCCGCAGGCGGTCAGTGCGAGGGCGGAGACGGCCAGCAGGGCCCCGGCACGAAGCCCGGTGCGGGCCTTGTGGGTGCGAATCATGATGATGGTCCTTTCCATGCCGCGGTCCCCGGCGGATGGACGCAGGCTGCGCCGTCGGGTGGGATGACCGGGGACGTTGGAAGCTAAGAATAGACGTGACGCGCAACACAATGCACCACAACGCGCCCTCTCCGTGGAAAATCCCGTCCCAGGGACACGGATCGGCAGACCTTCTGTTCTCATCGCCGGGGAGAAGCCCTCCGGATCAGGACGTCTGGTCCGCCGGGCGGCCCCGCCGCAGACAGGCCGTGGTCCGGCCGTCCCGGCGACTAGACTGGCCGGTGCCATGTCCCAGTCCCCCGCCGCCACCATCCGCCTCGAGTACCCACCGCAGTTGCCGGTCTCGGCCGAGCGGGACACCATCAAGGATGCCATCCGGGACCACCAGGTGGTCATCGTGGCCGGGGAGACGGGTTCGGGAAAGACCACCCAGCTGCCCAAGATGCTCCTGGAACTGTCCCTGGACCCGGATGAGCCGGCCGTGTCCGGCACCGGCATGATCGGGCACACCCAGCCGCGCCGGCTGGCGGCACGGTCCGTGGCCGAGCGCATCGCCCACGAGCTCGGCACCCCGATCGGCACCGACGTGGGCTACCAGGTCCGGTTCACCGCCGAGACCTCGGCGGACACCCGGGTGAAGGTCATGACGGACGGCATCCTGCTGACCGAGATCCAGCACGACCGGCTGCTGTCGAAGTACGCCGCCATCATCATCGACGAGGCCCACGAGCGCAGCCTGAACATCGACGTGCTGCTGGGCTACCTCAAGCGGGTCCTGCCCGAACGGCCCGACCTGCGCGTGGTCATCACCTCCGCCACGATCGACCCGGAGTCCTTCGCCGCGCACTTCGCCCTGCCGGCCCCGGACGCCGCACCCGGCGACGCACCGGTGCCGGCCCCGATCATCGAGGTCTCCGGACGCACCTACCCGGTGGAGATCCGCTACCGGCCCCTGGACCAGCCCCGGCCGCAGGACGATCCCGACGACGACGCGGACGATGACGAGGACGCCCGGGACCCGGTGGACGCGGTCTGCGACGCCGTCGACGAGCTCTCCCGGGAGCCCGGAGGGGACATCCTGGTGTTCTTCTCCGGTGAGCGGGAGATCCGCGACGCCGCCGAGGCCCTGGCCCCGCGCGTCGCGGCCAACCGCCGGCTGGGCACCACGGAGGTGCTGCCGCTGTACGGCCGGTTGTCCATGGCCGAGCAGCACCGGGTCTTCTCCCCGGGCGGTCGCCGGCGGATCATCCTGGCCACGAACGTCGCCGAGACGTCCCTGACCGTGCCGGGCATCAAGTACGTCATCGACACCGGCACCGCGCGGATCTCCCGGTACTCCCACCGCACCAAGGTCCAGCGGCTGCCGATCGAGCGGATCAGCCAGGCCAGCGCGAACCAGCGCTCGGGCCGGTGCGGACGCACCTCGGACGGCATCGCGATCCGCCTGTACTCCGAGGAGGACTTCGCCTCCCGGCCGGAGTTCACCGACCCGGAGATCCTGCGCACCAACCTCTCCGCGGTCATCCTGCAGATGTGCTCGATGGGCGTGGCGCGCACCCCGGCCGACGTCGGGGACTTCCCGTTCCTGCAGGCCCCGGACTCCCGCCAGGTCACCGACGGCGCCGCGGTGCTCACCGAGCTCGGGGCGCTGAACAGCGGCCAGCCCGACGCCCGGGGCAAGGCCTACCCCCAGGGCACGATCACGCCGGTGGGGCGGAAGCTGGCGCGGCTGCCGGTGGACCCGCGCCTGGGGCGGATGATCGTCGAGGCCGGCGAGCGCGGCTGCGTGCGCGAGGTCATGGTCCTCGCCGCGGCCCTGACCATCCAGGACCCCCGGGAACGCCCCACGGAGCAGCGGGCCCAGGCCGACGAGCAGCACGCCCGGTTCAGGGACGAGAACTCGGACTTCTCCGCGCTGCTGAACCTGTGGTCCTACCTGCGCGAGCGCCAGAAGGAGCTCTCCGGCAACCAGTTCCGCAGGATGTGCCGCAGCGAGTACATCAACTACCTGCGGGTGCGCGAGTGGCAGGACCTGGTCCAGCAATTGCGCCAGCTGGCCAGGCCCCTGGGCATCTCGGTCTCGCCCGGCCCGGTGGACCCGGTGGGACAGCACGAGGCCGTCCACCGGTCCCTGCTGTCCGGGCTGCTGTCCCACATCGGCTCCTGGGACGAGCGCAAGCGCGAGTACGCCGGCGCCCGGAACACCCGGTTCGCCGTGTTCCCCGGTTCGGCCCTGTTCAAGAAGCGCCACGCCTTCGTCATGGCGGCCGAACTGGTGGAGACCTCGCGGCTCTGGGCGCGGATGGTGGCGAGGATCGATCCGGACTGGGCGGTGGAGGCGGCCGGGGCCCTGGCCAAGCGCACCTACAACGAGCCGCACTGGTCCCGCCGCTCCGGTTCCGTGGTGGCCCGGGAGAAGGTCACGCTGTTCGGCGTCACCCTCGTCCCCGACCGCCCGGTGCAGTTCTGGAGGATCGACCCGGCCCTGTCCCGCGAGCTGTTCATCCGGCACGCGCTGGTGGAGGGTGACTGGAAGACCCGCCACCACTTCTTCGCCCGCAACCGCCAGGCCCTGGCCGAGGTCGAGGAACTGGAGACGCGGTTGCGCCGGCGCGACCTGCGTGTCTCGGACCAGGACCTGTTCGAGTTCTACGACGCCCGGATCCCCGCCACGGTCGTCTCCGAGCGGCACTTCGACTCCTGGTGGAAGAAGGCCCGCCACCGGAGTCCGGAGCTGCTCGACTTCGACCCGCGGTCCCTGCTGGCGGTGGACACCGACGAGCTGGACACCGGCCAGTTCCCCACCACCTTCCACCACCCCACGGCCGGTGGCGGGATCGACCTGGACCTGTCCTACGACTTCAACCCGGCCGCGACCGCGGGCGAACCGGACGGCATCACGGTCATCATCCCGGTCCTGATGCTCAACCAGATGGACCCGGAGCGCTTCCGGTGGCTGGTCCCGGGGCTGCGCGTGGAACTGGTGACCGCGCTGATCAAGTCGCTGCCCAAGGCCGTGCGGAAGAACTTCGTGCCGGCCCCGGACGTGGCCCGGGCCGCCGTCGAGCGCCTGGGCCAGGACGCCGACCCGCAGGTCGACGACCTGCTGCCCGCGCTGGAGCTGGCGTTGCGCCGGCTCAAGGGCTTCGTCATCCCGCCGGGGTCCTGGGACCTCTCGGCGGTGCCGCCGCACCTGGTGCCCGACTACCGGGTGGTCGACGGCCGCGGTGCGGTGATCGGCGGCGGCCAGGACCTGGCGGCCCTGCAGGACCGGCTGGCCGGCCAGAATCGCACGGCCATCGCCGAGTCGCTGGCGCGGGCCGCCGGCGGCCCCGCGGCAGGGCCCGCCGGCGGCACCCCCTCCCCCGGCGCCGTCCCCGGGACGGGCGGCCGCGGCGGGACCGGCCGGGGTGCGACGCCGGGCGGCGGGCAGGCAGGACCGGCCCGGTCCGCGGTGCCGGCCCTGGCCGAACGCCACGGCATGACGACGTGGGACGTCGGGGACATCCCCCGCAAGCTGGACACCAGGATCGCCGCCGGGTCCGGGACGCAGCGCATCACCGGGTATCCGGGTCTGACCGCCGAGACCCTGGCGAACGGTTCCCCGGCGGCCGGGCTGACCGTGTTCCGCACCGAGGCGGACCAGCGCGCCGCCCACCGGGCCGGTGTGGTGAACCTGCTGCTCGCCCAGGTCCCGAGCCCGCAGCGCTACGTGCTGGACCACCTGGACAACCGGGAGAAGCTGACCTTCACGCAGAACCCCCACGGCTCGGTGGACCAGCTGGTGGCCGACTGCACCCGGGCCGCGGTGGACAGGCTGGTGCCCGAGGACCTGCCCTTCACCGCCGGCGAGTTCCAGGACCTGTTCACCGCCGTGCGCGCGGAACTGATCGACACGGTGTTCGCCGTGACGGCCGTCGTGGAGAAGGTCCTGTCCCGCGCCAGCCGGGTCCGCCGCGAGCTCAAGGGCTCGGTGTCCCTGGCGATGGCGCCGGCGCTCAGTGACATCAAGGCCCAGCTGGACCAGCTCATCGTCCCCGGCTTCGTGGCGGCCACGGGATGGCGGCACCTGCAGCACCTGCCGCGCTACCTGGACGGCATGCTGCGCCGGATCGAGAGGCTCCAGGCCGGTGGGCACCTGCAACGGGACGGCCTGGACATGGCCGTGGTCCAGGCCCTCGAGGACGACTTCGATGCCGCCGTCGCCGCCGTACCGGCCGGCCGGCCGGTGCCCGCGGCCCTGGAGGAGGTGCGCTGGCTGCTCGAGGAGTTGCGGATCAGCTTCTTCGCGCAGGACCTCGGCACCGCCGTGTCCGTCTCCGAGAAGCGCGTCCGTCAGGCCCTGAGGCAGGCCACGGGCTGACCTGACGGCCCGCGGCGGCGGCCTGCGGTCCCTTGTCCGCGTCGAGGCGCCGGTGCCACACTGGCCGCCATGAAGGTACTCGACGAGCTCATGGGACGCGTGGAGCGCTGGAAGGCGCTGGACCGGGTCGGGCGTCCCGCCGCGGCCGCCGTGGGACGGGTGGTGAGCCCGAGGCCGGTACGCAATCTCCTCAGCGGCACCGCCCTGGGACACCCGGCGCATCCGCTGCTCACCGACCTGCCGATCGGGGCCTGGTCCATGGCCACGCTGCTGGACCTGGTGGGAGGACGGGCGTCCGAACCGGCCGCCGACCTGCTCGTGGCCGCCGGGATGGCGAGCGCCGTCCCCACGGCCGCCACCGGGCTCAACGACTGGTCCGACACCCAGGGTGCCGCCCGCCGGGTGGGCCAGGTGCACGCCGCCTCCGTCAACATCGGCCTGGCCCTCTACACGGCCTCCTTCGTGTCCCGCCGCCGCGGGGCCCGCACCGCGGGCAAGGTCCTCGGCCTGGCCGGGCTCGGGGCCGTCATGGCCGGCGGGTACCTCGGTGGGCACCTCAGCTACGCCCTGGGCGTCAACGTGAACCGGACCGCGTGGCGCAAGGGCCCCCGGGACTGGACCGAGGTCCTGGACGCCGCGGAGCTGACGCCCGGCGGGCACCGCGTGGTGCAGGCGGGCCCGGTGTCCGTGCTGCTGGTGTGGGACGCGGAGGGGATCACCGCGCTGGACAGCGTCTGCAGCCACATGGGCGGCCCCCTGGAGGAGGGCACCATCGCCGACGGCTGCGTCACCTGCCCCTGGCATGGCAGCACGTTCCGGCTGGGGGACGGAAGCATCGTCCGCGGCCCGGCCAGCGTCGCCCAGCCGGCCTACGAGACGCGGGTGCGGGACGGCCGGATCCAGGTCCGGGCCCGGCCCTAGCCGGTACCGGCCAGGGCGTCAGTCCCCGGGGACGAACTCCCCGTGACCGGCCACCCGCAGCCCGGCACGGATCTTCTCGGCGGCGGCGTCCAGGTCCTCCGGCTCGGGGCTGTTGTCCACCTGCTCCAGGTCGAAGTCGTCGAGGGAGTTGGACGGCCAGACGTGCACGTGCAGGTGCGGGATCTCGTACCCGGCGACCATCAGTCCGGCCCGCTGGGCGCCGAAGGCCTCCACCTGCACCTTGCCGATCGCCTGGGCCACCGTGACCAGGTGCGAGACGAGCCCCGGATCCGCCTCGGTCCACTTGTCCACCTCGGCGCGGGGCACCACGAGGGTGTGACCCTGGGTCAGGGGACCGATGGACAGGAAGGCCGCGCAGGTCTCGTCCTGCCAGACGAAGCGGCCGGGCAGCTCCCCGTTGATGATGCGCGTGAAGACGGTGCTCATGGTGTGGACTCCTCCATCGTGGTGGTGCGTGGGTGGACGTTCAGGGACGGGTGCGGGCGGATCCGCGCGGCGGGCCGTCAGGGGTGCTCGCCGGTGGCCACCGGACGACCCGGCGTGTTGGACCAGGCCGACCAGGAACCGGGGAACAGCGCCGCCCGGTACCCCGCGATGTTCAGCGCGGCCACCTCGTGGGCGGCGTTCACGCCCGAGCCGCAGTAGGCCCCCACCGGGTGGTCCCGGTCCGCCCCCAGGGCGCGGAACCGCTCGGCCAGCTCGGCCGCCGGAAGGAACCGGCCGTCCTCGTCCACGTTCTGCGTGGTGGGGGCGCTGACGGCGCCGGGGATGTGTCCGGCCTGGGGGTCCAGCGGTTCCTCCTCCCCGCGGTAGCGGGCGGCGGACCGGGCGTCCAGGAGCAACCCGGACCGGGGCAGGCCCGCGGCGGAGTCCATGTCGAGCACCGGCATCCTGCCCCAGTCGGTCCGGGCGTTGCCGGGGCGCGGGATCACCTCCCCCGCCTGCAGCGGCAGTCCGGCCGCCCGCCAGGCCGCCAGGCCGCCGTCGAGCAGGTAGGTGCGGTCCAGGCCCACGTGCCGCAGCAGCCACCAGGCCCGGGCGGCCGAGGTCCCCTGGGCGTCGTCGTAGACCACCACGGTGTCCCCGTCGTCGATGCCGAGCATCCGCACGGTGTCCCCGAACCGGTCCGGGTCCGGCAGCGGGTGCCGGCCCTCGCGCGGGTTGTCGTGGCCGGCCAGCTGGCTGTCCATGCTCACGTACACCGCCCCGGGAAGGTGGCCCCGCAGGTACTCGCCGTGGCCGTTCTGGGACCCCAGGGCGGTCCACCGGACGTCCAGCACCTTCACGGCCTCGGGATCAGGACGCGGCTCCGTGGCCGCGAACCCCGGACGTGGCGGTCCGTCCGGCACCGGCGCCGCGGCCGGGGCATGGCCCTGCCAGGCGGCCACCGTCCGTGCGTCCACCAGGACGGGGGCGGCGCCGTTCACCCGATCCACGCGGTCTCCCCCTCCTCCAGGACGAGCAGCGTGGTCCCGTGGCGCTCGGCGAACGCGGTGGCCTGACGGCGGTACATCGGCAGCCCGCGGCCGTTGAGCAGCCCGTCGTGGACGGGGATGGCCTGGCGGGGGCGCACGGCGGTGATGAAGTCGACCATCTCGGCCAGCTTGGACCACGGGGCGCTCAGCGGGACCAGGAGGGTGTGCGGGGCCGGGCCGTCGGGGACGATGTAGCTGTCCCCGGGGTGGTAGACCTGCCCGTCGAGGACGTAGCCGGTGTTGGCGACCACGGGGATCTGGGGATGGATGAGGGCGTGCTGGCCACCCACGGTCCGCACCGCGAAGCCCGCGGTCTCGAACTGTTCCCCGGGACCCGTGGCGATGATCCGCTCGGCCGGGACCCCGGCGGCGCCGGCGGCACCGGCGAGCCGGGCGGCAGGGGCCGCGGGGGCACGGACGGTGACCTCCGGGTTCGCCGCGAGGAAGTCGAGGACGGGTCCGTCGTCGAGGTGGTCTGCGTGCTCGTGGGTGACGAGGATGTGCTCGGCACCCTCCAGTGCCACCGGGACGTCCGTGAAGTTCCCGGGGTCGATGACCAGGCGCCGGCCGGCCTTCTCCAGCCGGACGCACGCGTGACCGAACTTGGTCAGGGCGATCTGCGATTCCACCCGGCCAGCCTATCCCGGAACCTCGGCCGTCGTCAGTCACCGACCCGTCCGGAACGGCACCGAACCGCCCGGTCAACCGCGGGTCGAGGAGGGTGGACGGTGAGCCGGTGAGGACCCGGTGACGGGCGGGGCCTGCGGAGGACGCGGGGCCGGACCCGGCGCTGGTAGCCTGTGCGGGACATGAACGCCGGACCCGACGCGACCACGCCGCCCCCGCCGCAGCCCCCCAGGCCGGCCCGGGGACGGTCCACTCGGCAGAAGACCGCGGTGAACAGGGCACTGGACGAACTCCGCGACTTCGTCAGCGCCCAGGACCTGTTCGCCCTCCTCAAGGACCAGGGTGAGCAGGTCTCCCTCGCCACCGTCTACCGCATCCTGCAGCAGCAGCAGCAGGAGGGGCTGGTGGACGTCCTCAACCCGGACGACGGGGAGTCCCTGTACCGGCGCTGCGAGGTGCAGACCCACCACCATCACCTCGTGTGCCGGCGGTGCGGGCGCGCCGTGGAGATCGAGGCGCCGGCCGTGGAGCGGTGGACCGCACGGATCGCGAGCGAGCACGGGTTCACGGATGCGGAGCACACGGTGGAGATCTACGGCATCTGCCCCGACTGCTCGCGCCCCTGAACCTCGTCCGGCCCGCAGTCCGGGTCCACGAGCAACGGTGCCGAGGAGCGGTGCAGCGACCCCAGCCCGTAGACGTCCTCCAGGTTCCTGCGGGTCATGACCTCCGCCGGGGCCCCGGAGGCCACGACGCGCCCGTTGACCAGGATCACGTGGTCGGCGGCGCCGGCCTCCTCGAGGTCATGGGTGGTCAGCACCACGGAGTGCCCGTGCTCCGTCTCGGCGTGGATGATGCGGTCGATCGTCCGGGCCGAGGTGATGTCCAGTCCGGTCATCGGCTCGTCGAGCATGAGCACCTCGTGCCCCTGCGCCAGGCCCTGCGCCACGTACACGCGCTGCCGCTGGCCCCCGGAGAGCTCCTCCAGGTGCCGGCCGGCCAGGTCCGTCACGTTCATCTTCTCGAGGGCCTCCGCCACGGCGGCCCGATCCGCCCGGGAGAACGGGCGCAGCCACCCCCGGGAGGGGTAGCGGCCCATCCTCACGACGTCCCGCACGGTCATCGGCGTGCCCACCGGGAACACCACGGACTGCATGACGTAGGAGATCCGCCGGCGGTTGGCGCGCGCGGATCCGCCGAGCACGCGCAGCGAGCCCGACGTCGGCTCCAGCACCCCGGCGATCGCCTGCAGCAGGGTGGACTTCCCGGACCCGTTGGGTCCGATCACGGCCGTCACCCCGCCCACCGGCACCCGGAACGTGGAGGCCCGCAGGGCGACGTGGCGCCCGTGGGACAGCACGAGGTCACGGGCCTCGACCAGCGCCTGGGCCGCGGCGCTCATGCCGTCACCTCGGCACCGCGGCGCAGGGGGCGGATCCTGCGCAGGGTCTCCCGGACGGTCAGGACGATGAAGAACAGCACGATGGGCACCAGGGCCATGGTGGCCGAGCCCGCCGTGCCCAGGTGGTAGCTCAGGCCCAGCCCCACGACCACCGAGACCGCCGCGATGCCGGTGGAGACGGCGAACATCACCGGCACCGTCCGGGACACGAGTGCCGCGGTGGCCGGCGGGCCGACCAGCAGCCCGAAGACGAGCATGGTGCCCACGGCCTGGAAGCTGCCGATCACGGCGGTCGCGATGAGCACCAGCAGCAGGGCGTGGGTCAGCTTCGGGTGCATGCCCAGGGACTCCGACTTGGCCCGGGAGAAGGACAGGGCCATCAGCGGGCGGTAGAGCAGGACGGCGAAGAGGATGACCACGACGGCTATGATCGCCTGGACGCGGATGTCCGCCCAGGTCACGCCCAGCGCGTCACCGAACAGGATGGCCGTCAGGGAGCCGGTGTAGGACTCGGCCCGGGAGATGATCACCACGCCCAGGGCCATCATCCCGACGAACAGCAGGCCGATCGAGGTGTCCTCCTTCAGCGTGGTGGTCCGGTACACGAGCTGCATCCCGCCGACCATGGCGGCCGCGGCGACCGCGGCGCCCAGGTAGGGGGAGAACCCCACCACCACGGCCGCGGCGATGCCGGGGATCACCCCGTGCACGAAGGCGTCGCCGAAGAAGCTCATGCCGCGCAGCACCAGCCAGACGCCGACGACGGAGCACATCAGCGCCGCGACCAGGCCGCCGACGAGGGCACGCTGCTGGAATCCCAGGGCGAAGGGCTCGATCAACCAGTCCACGGCGACCACCCTACTGGCCGCTCGCGGCGGCGTGCGGTGCGGGGCCCGCTCACGCGAGCGCGTCCGCAAGGGCCCGCGCGGTGGCCACCATGGCGTCGGCGTAGTCCTCGGCACCGGAGTCCTGGGGGCCCACCCCGCCCTCGTAGACCTCGACCACGGGGACCTCTCCGCCGGTCTCCGCGGAGAGCGCGGGGATGAGCTTGTTGCCCGAGCCGGCGCTCATGACGAGGGCATCGGCGCCCTGGTCCTCGATCTGCGCGACCAGCTGGGCCAGCCGCTCGGAGGACGGTTCCGCGTCGGTGGCCCCACCCGGGACGACGACGCCGGCGATCTCGAAGCCGTAGGCGTCGGCGAAGTAGGCGTAGGCGGCGTGGTCGGTGACCAGCGTGCGGCGGTCCGCGGGGATCGCCTCGAGGACCTCGCGCACCTCGGCGTCCGCGGCCCCGAGGGTCTCGGCGGTCTCCTGTCCGCAGTCCGCGTACCGCTCGTCCCCGGTCGTGCGCGCGAGCTCGTCACCGATCACCCCGGCGGCCGTCGCCATCCGGGAGACGTCCATCCACACGTGCGGATCCTGTGCACCGTGGGCGTCCGCGTCCTCCCCGGCATGGGCCTCCCCCTCCTCCTCCGCGTGGGCGTCCTCCTCGGAGGCGTACGGCAGCGGGTCGAGCTGGGGGCCGACCTCGAGCAGGGTGGCGCCGTCGGCGGCCGCATTGTCCAGGGCGGCCTGCATCCCGGACTCCAGGCCCAGTCCGTTGGCCACGACCAGCCCGGTCCGGGTCATCTCCGCGATCTGCTGGGAGGACGGGGCGAAGTCATGGGGGTCGTCCCCCGGGCCCATCAGCGTGCGGGACGAGGTCCCCGCGCAGGCGGTGATGTCCGCCAGGACGCTGCCGAGCTGCGTCGTGGTCGCCACGGCCACCGGCTCGCCCCCCGCCGCGGTCTCCTGGTCCGTGCCTCCCGCGCCTCCCGGGCCGCCGCCGGCACAGGAGGTGAGGGT
The DNA here is from genome assembly GCF_937871995.1 of uncultured Citricoccus sp. Taxonomy (NCBI): domain Bacteria; kingdom Bacillati; phylum Actinomycetota; class Actinomycetes; order Micrococcales; family Micrococcaceae; genus Citricoccus; species uncultured Citricoccus sp. The sequence continues at coordinate 27,356 of NZ_CALMQR010000077.1, forward strand.
GAGCAGGGCGACGACGGCCAGGCCGCTCACGCCCGCCACGGTCGGGAGCGGGCGGGCACGGCGGCCGGGGCGGGGGGAATCGGGCATCGGGGTCCTTCGGGAAGAGCGGTCGGGAATGGGGACCAGCGTAGCATGTTGAGAACTGTTCCCAATAAGGCTGGCCAGCCCCCGGATCCGTCAGGCGTGACGACGCACCCGGTTCGGGTTGTTCGACTGGGTGGCGTCGTGGATCTCCCCCACCAGCACCTCGAGCACGTCCTCGAGGAACAGCACGCCGACCGTCTCACCCGCCGCGGAGATCACGCGCGCCAGGTGCGAACCGGTGCGCTGCATCAGGGACAACGCGTCCTCGATCTCGTCGGCGACGCCCACGTTGGCCAGGGAGCGGACCTTGGTGACGGGCACGGGTTCGCGGTAGTACTGCTCCGGGACGGTCATGACGTCCTTGAGGTGGAGGTAGCCCGTGTAGGAGCCGTCCGCGTCCTGGAGCACGAACCGGGAGAACCCGGTCCGCCCCACGGCCTTCTCGAAGGCCTCGGGGGCCACGTCCGCGGCCAGGGTGACCAGCTCGGCGCTGGGCACCATCACCGCACCGGCGGTGTAGTCCGAGAACTCCAGGGCCCCGCTGAGCAGCCCGGAGCCGTCGTCCACCAGCCCGGTGCGAGTGGACTCGGCGACGATCGACTGGACCTCCTCCAGGGTGTAGGTGGAGTTGACCTCGTCCTGGGGCTCGACCTTGAGGGCGCGCAGCACCAGGTTCGCGGCCCAGTTGAGCATGACGATGACCGGGTGCAGCACCTTGTTCAGCCAGACCAGCGGGGTAGCCAGCAGCATGACGGCCTTGTCCGCCATGGACACGGCCGCGTTCTTCGGGACCATCTCGCCGAAGGTGACGTGCAGGAAGGTGACCACCAGCAGGGCGATGACGAACGCCGAGACGTCCGCGACCGCCGTCGGGACCCCCGCCGCCTCCAGCGGGGCCACCAGCAGGTGGTGGATGGCCGGCTCGGAGACGTTGAGGATCAGCAGCGAGCAGACGGTGATCCCGAGCTGGCACACGGCCAGCATCTGGCTGACGTGCTCCATGGCGAACAGGGCCGTCCTCGCCCGCCCGGACCCGGCCTCGGCCTTCGGCTCGACCTGGCTGCGGCGGGCGCCCATGACGGCGAACTCGCCCGCCACGAAGAAGGCGTTGGCCGCCAGCAGCACGACCAGCCAGAGCATGCCCATGATGTCCTGGTTCATCGGGTCTCCTCCTGGGCCCGGGCGCTGCGGGCGGTCCGGGACGCCTCCGCCGGTGACCCGGCGGACGGGGTCCCGGCGGCACGCGCGGCCGGGATGAACTTGACCCGGTCCACGCGCCGGCCGTCCATGCGCTCCACCTCGAGCGTGCCGCCCTCGGCCTCGACGCGGTCCCCGACCTCGGCCACCCGGCCCAGGACGGCCATCACGTACCCGCCGACGGTGTCATAGGAGCCGTCCTCCGGGACCTTCAGGGACGGGATCTGGGCGCCGACCTCGTCCGGGCGCATCAGGGCCGGGAAGTACCACTTCCCGGAGGCGGTCTGCAGCACGCCCGGTGTCACCCGGTCGTGCTCGTCGGAGACCTCCCCCACGATCTCCTCCACCAGGTCCTCGAGGGTGACCATCCCGGCCGTGCCGCCGTACTCGTCCACCACCATCGCCACCTGCAGGCTGGCCGAGCGCAGCTCGCCGAGCAACTGGTCCAGGTGGACGGTCTCCGGAACGCGGCCGACGTCGGTCATGATGGTGGCCGCGACGAGCTCGGGACGCTTGGCGCGCGGGACGGCCACGGCCTTCTTCACGTGCAGCACCCCGCGGACGTCGTCCGGGGAGTCGCCGATGACCGGGAACCGGGAGTACCCGGTGCGCCGGGCGATGTCGATGACCGAGTCCAGCGGCTCGTCAGCCTCGATGGACTCCATGCGGATGCGCGGGGTCATGACGTCCGCCGCGGTGCGGTCCGAGAAGCGCAGCGTGCGGTCCACGAAACTGGCCGTCTTCTCGTCCAGGGTGCCCATCTCCGCCGAGCGGCGCACCAGCGAGGAGAGCTCATCGGGGGTGCGGGCCCCGGAGATCTCCTCCTTGGCCTCCATCCCGAACAGGTGCAGCACGCGGTTGGAGAAGCCGTTGAGCACGAAGATCACCGGCCGGAACACGGCGGTGAAGACCAGCTGGGGACGGGCCAGCGCGCGGCCGACCTGCATCGAGCGGGCGATGGACAGGTTCTTCGGGATCAGCTCACCGACGAGCATCGACAGCAGCGTGGCCACCACCATCGCCACCACGAGGGACACCGTGGAGGCGGTGGCCTCCGGCACGCCCCAGGCGGTCATCGGCCCTGCCAGCAGCGCCCCGAGGGAGGGCTCCATGAGGTAACCGGTGAGCAGGGTGGTCAGCGTGATGCCGAGCTGGCAGGCCGAGAGCTGCGTCGAGAGCGACTTCAGGCACTTCAGCAGGGGCTCGGCACCCCGGTCGCCGTCGTCCACCAGTCGCTGCACGGTGGGCACGTCCAGGGCGATCATCGAGAACTCGACGGCCACGAAGAACCCGGTGCCCAGGATGAGCAGCAGGCCCAGGGCCAGCAGGAGCCATTCCATGGTCAGCGCTCACCCCCGTCACGGGGAGCGTCGGAACGGGCCCCGCAGGGCCGGCCGTCAGTCAGGGGTGAGCACGTACTAGAGGGCTCCGTTCCGGCCACGGCGGCGGATGCGCGGTGGCGGGAGGAGGCACCGGATCGGTGTCTGTCCATGATGGGACCCAGTATATGGGGTGCCCGGGACCTCCCCCTGTCGGGCACTCCATCACCAGGACTGCGCGAGGGGCCGCCCCTCCTCATAGCCGGCGGCCGACTGCACGCCCACCACGGCGCGCTCCCGGAACTGCTCGAGGTCCGCGGCGCCGGCATAGGTCATGGACGAGCGCACGCCGGCGGTGATCATGTCCAGCAGGTCCTCCACGGAGGGCCGTTCGGGGTCCAGGTACATCCTCGAGGTGGAGATCCCCTCCTCGAACATGGCCTTGCGGGCGCGGGCGTAGGCGTCCTCGGTCCGCGTCCGGTTCTGGACGGCCCGCGCCGAGGCCATGCCGAAGCTCTCCTTGTAGCGACGCCCGTCGGCATCGGTCACCAGGTCCCCCGGGGACTCGACAGTGCCGGCGAACCAGGACCCGATCATCACCTGGGAGGCACCCGCCGCGAGCGCCAGGGCAACGTCCCGCGGATACCGCACGCCGCCGTCGGCCCACACCCGCCTGCCCAGGTCCCGGGCGGCGGCCGCGCACTCCAGCACCGCGGAGAACTGCGGGCGGCCCACCGCGGTCATCATGCGCGTGGTGCACATCGCGCCGGGGCCCACGCCGACCTTGACGATGTCCGCGCCGGCCGCGACCAGCTCGCGCACGCCGGCCGCGGACACCACGTTCCCGGCCACCACCGGCACCGTCAGGCCCAGCCCGCGCACCGCGGCCAGGGCGTCGAGCATCTTGCGCTGGTGGCCGTGGGCGGTGTCCACCACCAGGACGTCCACGCCGGCCTCCACCAGGGCGGCGGCCCGGCCGGCCACGTCCCCGTTGATCCCGACGGCGGCACCCAGTCGCAGCCGTCCGTCGCCGTCGAGCGCGGGGGCGAACATGCCCGAGCGCAGCGCTCCGGCGGGCGTCAGGATGCCCACCAGCCGGTCCCCGTCCAGCACCGGTGCATAGGGCGTGGCGCTGGCGTCCATGGCGGTGAAGGCCCTCTCGAGGGCCTGTTCGGGCACCCGCCCGCCGACCGGCGCCGGGAAGTCACCGGCCTGGAGGGCCATTGACGGCTGACGCAGGACGGAGTCGACCGAGGAGAAGCGGTCCACCCCCTCGCAGTCCTCGTGGCGCACGATCCCGGCGAAGGCGCCGTCCTCGTCCACGACGCACACGGCCGGGTGGTTCCGCTTGCCCAGCAGGTGCAGCACGTCCAGGACGGTGTCCGTGGGGTGGACCTCCAGCGGGGTCTCGAAGACGGGGTGGCGGTCCTTGACCCAGCCGGCCACTCGCCGGATCACGGTGATCGGCACGTCCTGGGGCAGGATGCCGAGGCCGCCGCGGCGCGCCATCGTCTCCACCATGCGCCGCCCCGTCACCGCGGTCATGTTGGCGGCCACCAGCGGGATGGTGGCGCCCGTGCCGTCGTCGGCCGCGATGTCGACGTCCATCCGGCTCGTCACCTCGGACTTCGAGGGGACCAGGAAGACGTCGGAGTAGGTGAGGTCGGTGGTGGGGGCCGTGATGAACTCCATGGCCCCATCGTCCCATCCGTTCGCGCCACGGCGGCAATTCCCCGCGGGGGCGTTGGTGCCTGACCTCGAAATATCACTATGCTGGTACGAGCGTGCCCACGGGCCGGACTGCACGGTCCGGTGCCCGCCGGACCGGAGCGGGGCGCGCGGGCGAAATCCCCGCCGGTGAATCACATCATGACTACGGAAGAGGCGTATCCACCGTGCCAGAACTCACGTCCGACCGGCTTTCCGCGGAATTCCCCGGAAACGAATGGCTCGTCGCGGAGATCTACGACAAGTACAAGGCGGACAAGTCCTCCGTGGACGCGAAGTGGGTGGAGATCTTCGAGCGTCTCGAGGCGGACGGACCGGCCGGTGGCGCGTCCCCGGCCGGCGCCGGGACGTCCAACGATCGGGCCCGTCCTTCCGGCACCTCGACCGCGACCCAGGTGAAGGACCTCCCCCGGGACCCCGGCAAGCAGCCCGGTGCCAGCGCGGCCACCGCCTCCGGTGCGAAGCCCGCCCCGAAGGCCGCTCCCGGGCCGGCCGCCAAGCCTGCCGCGCAGACGGCGGCGTCCCCGTCGTCCTCCCAGTCGCCCTCGGTCAAGAAGTCCAGCGCACCGGCCGGCACCCCCGTGCCCTCGGAGCCGGAGAAGTCCAAGAAGAAGGACGCCTCCGAACCGCTCGAGGACAAGGTCACCCCGCTGCGCGGCATGTCCCGGGCCGTGGCGAAGAACATGGACGCCTCGCTGTCCATGCCCACCGCCACCACCGTGCGTGATGTCCCGGCCAAGCTGCTGATCGACAACCGGATCATCATCAACAACCACCTCAAGCGCACCCGCGGTGGCAAGGTGTCCTTCACCCACCTGATCGGCTATGCCCTGGTGCGCGCCCTGGCCCAGTACCCGGCCATGAACGTGCTCTACCGCGAGGTCGACGGCAAGCCCTCCCTCGTCGAGCCGGCGCACGTGAACTTCGGACTGGCCGTCGACCTGCCCCAGAAGGACGGTTCGCGCACCCTGGTCGTGCCGAACATCAAGGGCGCCGAGTCCCTGAACTTCATCGAGTTCTGGCGGGCCTACGAGGACCTCGTCAAGCGTGCCCGCGACAACAAGCTGGGCCTCGAGGACTACGCGAACACGACCGTCTCGCTGACCAACCCCGGTGGCATCGGCACGGTGCACTCCGTCCCGCGGCTGTCCGAGGGCCAGGCCGCGATCATCGGCGTGGGTGCCCTGAACTACCCGGCCGAGTTCCAGGGCGCCTCGGAGAAGACCCTGAACCGGCTGGCGGTCTCCAAGACCATCACGCTGACCTCGACCTACGACCACCGTGTCATCCAGGGCGCTGCCTCGGGCGAGTTCCTCAAGCTCATCCACGGGCTGCTGCTGGGCGAGCAGGACTTCTACGACGAGATCTTCGAGTCCCTGCGCATCCCCTACGAGCCGGCCCGCTGGCGGCCCGACGTCCAGGTCAACCCCGAGGACCAGATCAACAAGGTGGCCCGGATCCAGCAGCTGATCCACGCCTACCGCGTGCGCGGACACCTGATGGCGGACGTGGACCCGCTCGAGTACACGATGCGCAAGCACCCGGACCTGGACATCCTGCACCACGGGCTGACCCTGTGGGACCTGGACCGCGAGTGGCCGACCGGTGGTTTCGGCGGCAAGCCGATGCTGCCGCTGCGCGACATCCTGGGCGTGCTGCGTGACGCCTACTGCCGCAACACCGGCGTGGAGTACATGCACATCCAGGACCCGGCCGAGCGCCAGTGGTTCCAGGACGAGCTGGAGCACCCCTACTCCAAGCCGACCCGGGAGGAGCAGCTGCGCATCCTCGGCCGGCTCAACGCCGCCGAGGCGTTCGAGACCTTCCTGCAGACCAAGTTCGTGGGCCAGAAGAGGTTCTCCCTCGAGGGCGGCGAGTCACTGATCCCGCTGCTCGACGGCGTCATCTCCGGTGCCGCGGACGAGGGCCTGGAAGGGGTGGGCATCGGCATGGCCCACCGCGGCCGGCTCAACGTGCTCACCAACATCGCCGGGAAGACCTACGCACAGGTCTTCCGCGAGTTCGAGGGCACCGCGATCCCGGGGTCCGTCGAGGGCTCCGGTGACGTCAAGTACCACCTGGGCACCGAGGGCACGTTCGTCTCGGACCGCGGCAACCGCACGAAGGTCTACCTTGCCGCCAACCCGTCCCACCTCGAGGCCGTCAACCCGGTCCTGGAGGGACTGGTCCGCGCGAAGCAGGACCGGCTGGACCACGGTGCGGAGTCCGTGAACTCCTACTCGGTGCTGCCGATCCTGGTCCACGGCGACGCGGCCTTCGCCGGCCAGGGCGTGGTGGTCGAGACCCTGAACCTGTCCCAGCTGCGCGGGTACCGCACGGGCGGCACGATCCACGTGATCGTCAACAACCAGGTCGGCTTCACCACCCCGCCGTCCTCGGCCCGGTCCTCCGTCTACGCCACGGACGTGGCCAAGACCATCCAGGCGCCGATCTTCCACGTCAACGGCGACGACCCGGAGTCCGTGGTCCGCGTGGCCCAGATGGCCTTCCAGTACCGGCAGCGGTTCAACAAGGACGTCGTCATCGACCTGATCTGCTACCGGCGTCGCGGCCACAACGAGGGTGACGATCCCTCGATGACCCAGCCGCGGATGTACAACCTCATCGAGCAGAAGCGCTCCGTCCGCAAGCTGTACGTGGAGAACCTCGTCGGCCGTGGTGACATCACCCAGGACGAGGCGGACTCGGCGCTGCGCGACTACCAGCAGCGCCTCGAACGGGTGTTCTCGGAGACCCACGAGGCCCAGACCTCCCCCATCCCGGTGGTCGGCGCGGGCCTGGAGAGGGCCTCGAACGAGGTCGACCGCGCCCCGCAGGCCCCGGACGGCACCCGGATCCCCGAGGAGGTCCTGCAGCGGATCGGCGAGGCGCACCTCGAGATCCCGGAGGGCTTCACCGTCCACCCGAAGCTGAAGGCACTGCTCGAGCGGCGCGCCAAGATGGCCGTCAACGGCGAGATCGACTGGGGCTTCGCGGAACTGGCCGCGTTCGGCTCCCTCCTCATGGAGGGCGTGCCGGTGCGCGTGGCCGGCCAGGACTCCCGCCGCGGGACGTTCGTCCAGCGCCACGCCGTGTTCCACGACCGGGCCAACGACGACGAGTGGACGCCGCTGAAGAACCTCTCCAGCGACCAGGCGAAGTTCTGGATCTACGACTCGCTCCTCAGCGAGTACGCGGCCATGGGCTTCGAGTACGGGTACTCCGTGGAACGCTCGGACGCCCTGGTGCTCTGGGAGGCCCAGTTCGGCGACTTCGTCAACGGCGCCCAGACCCTGATCGACGAGTTCCTCTCCTCCTCGGAGCAGAAGTGGGGCCAGAACTCCTCGCTCGTGCTGTTGCTGCCCCACGGGTATGAGGGCCAGGGGCCGGACCACTCCTCGGCCCGCATCGAGCGGTTCCTGCAGATGTGCGCGCAGGACAACATGCGGGTGGCCAACCCCTCCAACGGCGCCAACCACTTCCACCTGCTGCGCGAGCAGGCGTACGCCCGGCCGCGGCGCCCGCTGATCGTCTTCACACCCAAGCAGCTGCTGCGCCTGAAGGCGGCGGCGTCCTCGGTGGAGGACTTCACCCGGGGCCGCTTCCAGGCCGTCATCCCGGACCGGGAGGTGGACTCCTCCGTGGAGAAGGTGCTGCTGGTCTCCGGCCGGCTGTACTACGACCTGCTGGCGCGCCGGAGCAAGGACCAGGACACCAAGACGGCGATCGTCCGCGTGGAGCAGCTCTACCCGCTGCCGGAGGACGAGATCGCGGCCGAGCTGGCCAAGTACCCGGACGCCCAGGTCTGCTGGGTCCAGGACGAGCCGGCCAACCAGGGACCGTGGCCCTTCATGGCCCTGAACCTGCTGCCGCAGCTGGACCGCGAGGTCACGCTGGTGTCGCGTCCGGCCTCGGCCTCCACCGCGGCCGGCTCCAAGGCCCGTCACGACCAGGAGGCGTCGGTCCTGCTGGACCAGGCCTTCTCCCGCTGACCACCGCGGGGCGCCGCAACAGGCGGCTGCCCCGGGGGTTTCCGACCGGGATCCGGCCCGCCCATC
>NZ_CALMQR010000078.1:0-36225 GCF_937871995.1 uncultured Citricoccus sp.
GGGAGCCGGGAGTGACGCCCGACCCCACTCCGAACTCCACAGGTGACCACTTACCGCGTGTCGTCCACAGATTCTCTCAATCGCTTTCCTCTCCACGAGGCTCGTGATGGGATGGATGTATTCGAACATCAGTTCTACAACCGGGGTCAACAGCCTCCGGGGCAGGCCGGGAGGAGGCCAGCATGACGGCGCAGGAACAGGAGACTCCAGGGGCACCTCTCGCCGACGACCTCGACCTGCTGCCTCTCGAGGAGCTCATTCGGCTCGCCTCTGCGGCATCCACGTCGCTGACGCGCAGGCTCTCATCTGCACGGTCACTGGACGAACTCGCTCCCGTGCTCCACCGGGAGGGGCGTGAGCGCGACTGTGGAACCATGCGTCACCCCAATGGTTCGTCAGGCACGGAAACCGCAGTGGACCGCCTGCCACCGTCGACTCCCTGCGCCCAATCCTCGCGCGCGTCCCGTGCTGATGTGATGGATGGGAGACCTCTCCCGGGGGTTGACATCGAGGATGCCACTCTCACGCTGCCGGCCCTCCACCACGCGCTCGAGACTGTGGCCCGCTCCGTCACGGCGGCGCAGATGTCCCTGGCGGGCCACACGGCGGAGGTCTTCGACCTGCCGGCCGAGAGGTCTCGGTTGCTCGGGATGCCGGAGGGCAAGACGGCATTCCGGGACACGGCCGACTACCTGCGGGGCGTGCTTCGCGTGGACATCTCCGAGAGCAGGCGCAGGCTTCGCCATGCCGCCGTCCTCTGCGAGTCACGGGCCATGACGGGCGAGGCTCTGCCTCCTCGGCTTCCCCAGCTCGCCGGCGCCGTGCTCGAGGGCCTGCTGGACCGATCCGCCATCGACCACGTCAACAACACCCTGGCCGAGGCTCGCACGATCGCCGACCGCGCAGGCATCGATCCCCAGGCCGCGGACCACATGATCCGCCAGGGCGAAAACCTCATGGTCGAGCAGGGGCAGACCATGGACCCGCGAAACCTGCAGAAGGTGTGCCATCACTGGTTGAAGCACTTCGAGGCTGCAGTGGATCCTGACGGGAAGGAACCGGTCGACCTCGATTCCCCACGGCTCCAGGGGCTGGTGCACAAGGGCAAGAGCAACGGTTTCCATCAGTGGTTGCTGTCCGCGAACGACGCCCAGCACGAGATCCTCATGACCATCGCCTCTGCTGCGACCAATCCCCGGGCCCGGCAGAACAGCCCCGAACCCGGGCAGGCCGCGCGTGGAGCGGAGGCCGACGACGGCGATACCGAACCACCGACCGATCCGCGCACGGACAACCAGAAGCGGCTCGACGGCCTGATTGCCTGCCTGTCCGGAGGCCTCGCCGTGGCCGACAGCAAGACCCTCCCCTGGACGGGCGGGATGCGCCCCCAGGTGGCCGTGACTATCGATTACCGGACGCTGCTGCGGGATCTCGTGGACACGGGAACCATCACCGTGGAGGACCTGGCCCGGTTCCAGTCGCATGCTGCCTTCACCGGGACGGTCCACCCACAGAACATCCGCACCCTGGCCTGCGACGCGGACATCCTGCCGGTGGTCCTGGGTGGTGACGGCCAGGTGCTTGACGTCGGACGGGCCCAGCGGCTCTTCCCCGCACGGCTCCGTCAGGCCATCGCTGCCAGGGACGGCGGTTGCGCTGCACCGGGATGCGGCATTCCTGCACCGTGGTGCGATGTCCACCACGTGGAGCACTGGGAACGGGGTGGACCCACGTCTGCGGACAACGGGGTACTGCTGTGCAACCATCATCATCACGCGGTGCACGCCGGCGCCTGGGAGATCGACATGAGATCCGGGCGGCCGTGGTTCATACCGGCTCCCTATCTGGATCCACGGCAGCGACCCCAGCGCAACCGATACTGGCGGCAGTAGTGGGTCCCGCGAGCGTGGTCTGCCGTGCGGTTGTTTCAGGACCCGTTGCCGACGTTCGGCCGTCCTCGCGCGACCGTTTCGTGGCTGCGGCGCTTGGCGCGCGTTCCCTCGGCACGGGCGGCATGGGCACCCGGGTCGGCGCCGTCGTCCGGATACCGGACGTGTTCCAGTACCAGGGCGTGCGGCGGCGCAAGCTTGGTCTGCGAGTCGCGGACCATGGCCTCCAACCGCTCGGCGACCCAGCCCTGTCCGTGACGGCCCTCCCCCACCTGGATGACGGCGGCCACCAGCGCCCGCACCATGTTGTGGCAGAACGCATCGGCCTGCAGCCGGGCGACGATGACGCCGCTCGGGGCATCCCGCGTGAATCCGAAATCCTGCAGTTCCCGGATGGTCGTGGCCCCGTCGCGCGGCCTGCAGAACGTCAGGAAGTCGTGCAGACCCAGGACGGAGACCGCCTCCGCATGCATCGCCTCGACGTCCAGGGCGGTCTTGTGCCAAAACGTGTAGCGGCGGTTCAGGGGGTCACGGGTTTCCGGCGCGTCGCTGATCGCGTAGCTGTAGGACCGCCACAGGGCGGAGAATCGCGCGTCGAAACCCTCGGGCGCCCGTGCGGCGCGGTGGATGGTCAGGGCCCCGTGTTCGCGGCTGAGGGCGCCGGACAGCCGCCGCACCAGCGTCGACGCCGGATCCAGACCCTCGCGGCCGCGCGTGACCCCCAGCCACTCGGCCTCGGTCAGGTCGAAGTGGACGACCTGTCTCCGAGCGTGCACGCCCGCGTCCGTGCGACCGGCGACGACCGTTCGCACGGGACGGCGGATGATCATCCCCAGGCCGTCTTCCAGTGCCCCCTGGACGGTGGGCAGCCCCGGCTGGGTGGCCCAGCCGTTGTAGTCCGTGCCGTCGTAGGCGAGGTCCAGCCTGACGCGGACGAGTGCGGGATCCGAGGGTGCTCCGCCAGAAAGCGCCGAGTCGCTCGGTACGGTTTCGGGCGTCGAGGGCATGGGGTTCATCCTAGGACGGAGACCGGAGCGGTGCGGCCGGGACGGCAGAATGACAGGCATGGAACCGTGGATGTCGTACCTGCTGACCGTCACGCCGGGCATCATCCTGGTGTCTGTCGTCGTGATGCTCCTCCCCCGTCAGGCCCACGGTGTACGGGTCCTGGTGCTGATCCTGGGATTCATCTTTGCCCGGGACGCGATGACCTCCCACGGGCTCTGGAAGTTCGGCACGACGGACGTCGGTTCCGCCGTGGAGGCCGCCCCGTTCGAGATACCGCGGCTCTGGTTGCGGTTCACCGACGATCCGATCGCGCTGCTCGTGCTGGCGGTCGCCTCGCTCGTGTTGGCGGCCGGCGCCGTGCTGGCGTGCCGGGAACAGCGCTGGACCGTCCTGTGGACCGGACGCCGTTGGTGGACCTCGGTCCTGGCCGGCGTGCTGGGCATGGCCGTCATCGTCCTGCCGTTCCTGTGGCTGTACGGCACGATCGGTGTGTGGTTTCCGGCATTGTCGGGCGGAATGCCGGTGATCCCCGTCGAGGACCGCGGCGGCACCGTCCCCGCGGGGTTACTGATCGTGCTCGCGGTGTTCGCCCTGTGCGGCAACCTCCTCGAGGAGGTGCTGTTCCGCGGCTTCCTCCAGGCGCACCTGGAGGACGAGAGTCCAGGCCGGAGCGGCCGCTGGAGGGCCGCCCTGCTGTCGGGCCTGATCTTCGCTGCCGGACACCTGTTCCTGGCCTACACCGTGACCGATATCGGCTGGCCGCTGGTCGCGTTCACGCTCTTCGAAGGACTCGTCTGCGCCATCGTGGCGTTGCGGCACGGTGTCCTCGGGTCGACGGTCGCCCACGGCGGGGCCATCTTCGTACTGGCCTCAGGGCTGGTCTGACCCACCCGTCGCCCGCCCACGCACCGCGGCCCCCACGCGGCCCTGGCCCGCCCCCGCCTCCATCCCCAACGCAACGACCCGCCTCCCCCACGCAGGTGGGGAAAGCGGGTCGGAACGACGCAGTCGCGAACAGCGGGGCTGTCACGGACGGCGGGTGAGGATCACTTGTCCTCGGACTTCTCCTCGGCCGGAGCCTCGGTGGAGTCGGCGGACTCGGTCTCGGCAGCGGCCGGGGTATCGGCCTCAGCGGCCGGGGCCTCAGCGGTCTCGGCCTCGTTGACCGGAGCCTCGGTGGCCTCGGTCTCGGCGGCCGGGGCAGCCGGAGCGGCGGTCTCGGTGGCCTTCTCGGCCTCCTGGACCACGGCCTGCTTCGGGGACACCGGCTCCATGACGAGCTCGATGACGGCCATCGGGGCGTTGTCGCCGTGACGGTTGCCGATCTTGGTGATGCGGGTGTAGCCACCCTCGCGGTTGGCCATGGCCGGTGCGATCACGGTGAAGAGCTCGTGCACGATCGTCTTGTTCGTGCGGTTCTTCGCCGAGATGATGCCCTGGACCTTGCGGCGGGACGCGAGGTCACCCTTCTTGGCGAAGGTGATCAGGCGCTCGGCGAAGGGACGCAGGCGCTTGGCCTTGGTCACCGTCGTGGTGATCTTCTTGTGCTCGAACAGGTTGGCCGAGAGGTTGGCCAGCATGATCCGCTCGTGGGCAGGGCCGCCGCCCAGGCGCGGTCCCTTGGTGGGGGTAGGCATTGGTGATTCTCCTCAGATGGACCCTGACGGCTGCCGGCCATCAGGACGCTATGGGTGGTGGTACGGCGGCTCAGTACTCGGCGCCGTAGGACTCCTCGTCCGACTCCTGGGAGTGCAGCGAGGGGTCGTAGCCAGCCGGGGAGTCCTTCAGGGACAGACCCAGTTCGGTCAGCTTTTCCTTGACTTCGTCGATGGACTTGGCACCGAAGTTCCGGATGTCCATCAGGTCGGCCTCGGAGCGAGCGACCAGCTCGCCGACGGTGTGGATGCCCTCGCGCTTCAGGCAGTTGTAGGAGCGCACGGTCATCTCCAGCTCCTCGATCGGCAGGGCCAGATCGGTGGTGATGTCGGTCTCCGTCGGGTTCGGGCCGATCTCGATGCCCTCGGCATCGACGTTCAGCTCGCGAGCCAGCCCGAACAGCTCCACCAGGGTGGTGCCGGCCGAGGCCACGGCGTCACGCGGAAGCATGGACTCCTTGGTCTCGACGTCGAGGATCAGGCTGTCGAAGTCGGTGCGCTGCTCCACACGGGTGGCCTCGACCTTGAAGGTGACCTTCAGGACCGGAGAGTAGATGGAGTCGACCGGAATCCGGCCGATCTCGGCATCCGCGCTCTTGTTCTGGGCGGCGGTGACGTAACCACGGCCACGCTCGACGATGAGCTCCATGTCGAACTTGCCCTTGCCGTTCAGCGTGGCGATGTGCAGGTCAGGGTTGTGGACCTCGACGCCGGCCGGGGACGTGATGTCCGCGGCGGTGACGACGCCGGGGCCCTGCTTGCGCAGGTACGCCACGACGGGCTCATCGTGCTCGGAGGAGACCGACAGCTTCTTGATGTTCAGGATGACCTCAGTGACGTCTTCCTTCACACCGGCGACGGTGCTGAACTCGTGCAGCACCCCATCCACGCGGATGCTGGTGACAGCAGCGCCCGGGATGGAGGACAGCAGGGTCCGGCGAAGGGAGTTGCCGAGGGTGTAGCCGAAACCCGGCTCCAGGGGCTCGATGACGAATCGGGAGCGGTTGTCGGATACGACTTCTTCAGTCAGCGTGGGGCGCTGTGCAATGAGCACTGACATTTCCTTTCGGCGAGCGTCCGCCATATGACGCACACGATGGGTGGAAACGAATGGGGTGGGCTGGAAGCACCGGCGCGCACGCCCCGCGACGGGCGGCCCTCACGAGAGAACTCGAGTGAGGACCGCACGCCCGGGGCGTGCGCTCGGCACGGGGGTCAGACGCGGCGGCGCTTGGCCGGACGGCAACCGTTGTGGGCGGAGGGGGTGACGTCCGAGATGGAGCCCACCTCGAGCCCGGCGGCCTGCAGCGAACGGATCGCGGTCTCGCGGCCGGAACCGGGACCCTTCACGAACACGTCGACCTTGCGCAGCCCGTGCTCCTGAGCGGCCTTGGCGGCCTTCTCAGCGGCCATCTGGGCGGCGTAGGGGGTGGACTTGCGCGAACCCTTGAAGCCCACCTCGCCGGCCGAGGCCCACGAGATGACAGCACCGGTGGTGTCCGTGATGGACACGATGGTGTTGTTGAAGGTGCTCTTGATGTGGGCCTGGCCCACGGTGATGTTCTTCTTGTCCTTGCGACGAGGCTTGCGGACACCCGCAGCACGTGTCTTGGGGGGCATGTGTGTCTCCTACGAAAGCTGGATCTGGGCGGGACCCGGACTCGCTGTGCGGCACAACCGTGCAGCCAGCCAGGCCCGGATCGAGGCGATAGAGCCGGGAAGCGTTACTTCTTCTTGCCGGCGACGGTCTTCTTCGGACCCTTGCGGGTACGGGCGTTGGTCTTGGTGCGCTGGCCGCGGACGGGCAGTCCACGACGGTGACGCAGCCCCTCGTAGGAGCCGATCTCCACCTTGCGGCGGATGTCCGCGGCGACCTCGCGCCGCAGGTCGCCCTCGACCTTGAAGTTGGCCTCGATGTAATCGCGCAGAGCCACCAGCTGTTCGTCGCTGAGATCCTTCACGCGGGTGTTCGGGTCGACCCCGGTCGCTGCCAGGGTCTGCTCGGCGCGGGTCTGGCCCACACCGAAGATGTACGTGAGAGCGATGACGATGCGCTTCTCGCGCGGGATGTCGACGCCTGCTAGACGTGCCATATGGCCGTCCTCCTCGTTCTTCTGAAGCAAAGGTCTGCACCAGCACGTCCCCTCCCCCGGGAATCACCGTGACGTGGATTCCCTGCGGTGCCCTGTACGGCGGTCCCGGCGAAGTTCCGGGTTCTCAATCCGCCGACCGGCGTCTCACGCGGTTCGGGTCCCCGGCCTCTGCGTCCAGGGGTTGCCGTGGTCATCCGTGGATGACGCCGGCTGTGCTGCTGTTCGGTCCGGAATGGACCAGGTCCGTCAGGACCGGTGCTGCGCGTGGACGATCCCGTCGTGAGACGAGGTCAGCCCTGGCGCTGCTTGTGGCGTGGGTTCTCGCAGATCACCAGAACGCGGCCCTTACGGCGCACGACCTGGCACTTGTCGCAGATCCGCTTCACGCTCGGCTGAACCTTCATGGTTCCTCCTCCAGCGCTAGCTGTTCAGTTAGCAGTTGTGTGGGTGGGTTTACTTGTAGCGGTACACGATTCGACCCCGGTTGAGGTCGTAGGGGCTAAGCTCAACGACGACCCGGTCCTCAGGGAGGATCCGGATGTAGTGCTGACGCATCTTTCCCGAGATCGTGGCCAGAACGACGTGCTCGTTCTGCAGGCGGACGCGGAACATCGCATTCGGCAATGCCTCGCTGACCGTGCCCTCGACCTCGATGACACCTTCCTTCTTAGCCATGTCCTCCACTTACGTTGTGCCCGCTCCCCGCAACCGGTGACACGGGGCCACGGCGGCGGGAGGACGGACGGGGATGTTTCCAATTGCCCGATCGGGGCGTGGACACGCACCGTAGAGACAACCAGCAATCTATGGTACTGGCTTTGGTGGAGGAAGGGAAATCAGCAGGCCACGGGGAGGAATCTACCGGTCACTCGCCGAGGGGCACCGGAACCACGCCGTGCGCGGCCAGGCCGGCCGCGCCGCCGTCGGGCTCGGTGAGGACCCAGATGCCACCGCGGTGGCGCGCCACCGAGTGCTCCCACTGGCTGGCGCGCGCGCCGTCCCGGGTGACGACGGTCCAGTCGTCCTCCAGCACGTCCGTCTCGAGCGAACCGCGCACCAGCAT
Source organism: uncultured Citricoccus sp. (assembly GCF_937871995.1). Classification (NCBI taxonomy): domain Bacteria; kingdom Bacillati; phylum Actinomycetota; class Actinomycetes; order Micrococcales; family Micrococcaceae; genus Citricoccus; species uncultured Citricoccus sp. The sequence goes on from NZ_CALMQR010000078.1 coordinate 7,709, forward strand.
GGGCTCGATCGCCAGGCACAGGCCCGGCTTGACCTTCGGCCCGCGGTGCTTCGAGCGGTAGTTGAGCACGTCCGGGGCCTGGTGCATGGCGGTGCCGATGCCGTGGCCCACGTAGTCCTGCAGGATGCCCAGCGGGGCGCCCGGCTGCGAGCTGACGAAGTCGTCGATCGCGTCCCCGATGTCCCCCACGTACTTGGCCGTGGCCAGGGCCGCGATGCCCACCCACAGCGCCTGGCGGGTGATCTCGGAGAGCCGCTCGTCCTCGGGATCGGCGGTCCCGGCCGCCGAGCTGCCCAGGATGACCGTCCGCGCGGAGTCCGAGTGCCAGCCGTCGATGATGCAGCCGCCGTCGATCTTCAGCACGTCCCCGGCCTGCAGCACCCGGTCGCCCGGGATCCCGTGCACCACCTCCTCGTTCACCGAGGCGCAGATGGTGGCCGGGTAGCCGTAGTAACCCAGAAAGTTCGGCGTCGCGCCGGCCTCCGCCAGGACCCCGGCGAAGACGGCGTCGACGGCGGCCGTTGTCGTCCCGGGGACCGCGGCGGCGACGGCGGCGTCCAGGGCGCGGTGCAGGACCAGTCCCGCGCGGTGCATGGTCTGCATCTGCGGGACGGTCTTCAGCTCGACCTGGCGGCGGTTCAGCATGGGTGAGCGCTCAGGACTCGGCGTCGCCGGCGTCGACCGTGGACACGGCCGGGATGCTGCCGGTGCGCTCACGCACGGAGTACACGGCCTGCAGCAGGCGCTCGGTGACGTCGTCGATCTGGCCGGTGCCGTCCACGCGGGTGACGATGCCGCGGTCCGCGTAGGACTCGATCACGGCGGCGGTCTCCTCGTGGTACAGGTCCAGGCGGTGCTGGATGACCTCTGCGGTGTCGTCGGCGCGGCCCTCGACCTCCGCGCGGTGCAGCAGGCGGGTGACGAGCTCCTCGTCCGGGACGGTCAGCTCCACGACCACCGCGAGCTCCTGGCCGGACTCGGCCAGCATCGCGTCCAGCGCCTTGACCTGGCCCGCGGTGCGGGGGTAGCCGTCGAGCAGGAAGCCGCGCTCGGCGTCCGAGTGCGTCAGGCGGTCCGCCACCATGCGGTTCGTGACGTCGTCCGGGACGAAGTCACCGTTGTCGATGAAGACCTTGGCCTCCTTGCCGAGTTCCGTCATCTCCTTGACGTTGTACCGGAAGATGTCGCCCGTGGAGATGGCCACGATGCCGAGCTTGTCCGCGATACGGGCGGCCTGCGTGCCCTTGCCGGACCCGGGAGGGCCCATGATCAGCATTCGGGTCATGGTGGTTCCTTACTGTCGATACGGAGGATCGGATCCGGACGGATCGCGGCTCAGTTTCCTTCAGGGAAGGACGGATGGGGTCACGGGGAATGCTACCTGCTAGCGCAGCAGCCCCTCGTAGTTGTGTTGCTCCATCTGTGCATTGATCTGCTTGATGGTCTGCAGGGCCACGCCCACCATGATGAGGATGGAGATCCCCCCGAACGGGAAGTTCTGGTCCGCGTTGATCAGCACGAACGCGATCATGGGGATCATCGCCAGCACGCCCAGATAGAGGGCGCCCGGGAAGGTGATGCGGCTGATGACGTACTCGAGGTACCGCTCGGTCGGCCGGCCGGCGCGGACACCGGGGATGAAGCCGCCGTATTTCTTCATGTTGTCGCTGATCTCCACCGGGTTGAACGTGATCGTCACGTAGAAGTACGTGAACCCGATGGTGAGCAGGAAGAACAGCGTCATGTAGACCGGGTGGGACCCGGTGCCGAAGTACTCGGAGAGGAAGATGACCCACTGCGGCGGCGGGGAGCCGTCCTGCGGGGTGTTGAACTGGATGAGGATGCCCGGGAGCATCATGATCGAGGACGCGAAGATGACGGGGATGACACCGGCCATGTTCACCTTGATCGGGATGTAGGTGGTGGTGCCGCCCACGGTGCGCCGGCCGATCTGGCGCTTGGCGTACTGCACCGGGATCCGGCGCTGGGACTCCTCCACGAACACCACGGCCATGATGGTCAGCAGTCCGACCACCAGCACGATGCCGAAGACCCGCCAGCCCTGGGTGGTCCAGATCTGGCCCAGGCCGGCCGGGAAGCCGGCGGCGATGGACAGGAAGATCAGCAGGGACATGCCGTTGCCGACACCCTTCTCGGTGATCAGCTCGCCCAGCCACATGATGACGATCGTGCCGGTGGTCAGGGTGACGATCAGCAGCAGCACGGTCCACAGGTTGTCGGCCGGGACGATCGGCAGGTTGCAGCCGAGCAGCGCTCCCGTGCGGGCCAGCGAGGCGATCGTGGTGGCGTTGAGCAGGCCGAGGGCGATGGTCAGGTACCGGGTGTACTGGGTCAGCTTGGACTGGCCCTGCGCACCCTCCTTCTGCAGCTCCTCGAAGCGCGGGATGACCACGCGCAGCAACTGCACGATGATCGCCGCGGTGATGTACGGCATGATGCCCAGCGCGAAGATGGAGACCTGCAGCATGGCGCCGCCGGAGAACATGTTCACGAACGAGTACAGCCCACCGGAGGTGTTGCCCTGGGCCAGGCACACCTGGACGGCGCCGTAGTCCACCCCGGGTGCGGGGACGAAGGCGCCCAGCCGGTAGATGACGATGATCCCGAGGGTGAACCAGATCTTTCGCCGCAGGTCGGGCGTCCGGAAAACCCGGGCAATCGCGCTGAACAAGCGTCCTCCTGGAGGTGGGGTGGTGGCGTGGTGGTGCCGGGAAGCGGCACGGACCACTGGGCGAGTCTATCGGAAGCAGGACGGCCCCCGTGCCGCAGTCCCCACCGAATGCACGGTGGCGACGGCGGCCCGGGGGCCGTCCTCAGTACTGATCAGGACTGGTCAGAGGGTCTCGGTGGACCCGCCGGCAGCAGAGATCTTCTCGGTCGCGGACGAGGAGAAGGCGTTGGCCTTCACGTTCACGGCCACGGTGATCTCGCCGGTCCCGAGGACCTTCACCGGCTGGTTCTTGCGGACCAGGCCCTTGGCGACCAGGTCGTCCACGGTCACGTCACCGCCGGCCGGGAAGTGCTCCGACAGCTTGTCCAGGTTCACGACCTGGAACTCGACCTTGAACGGGTTCTTGAAGCCGCGCAGCTTCGGCAGGCGCATCTGCAGCGGCAGCTGGCCGCCTTCGAAGCCGGCCTTCACCTGGTAGCGCGCCTTGGTGCCCTTGGTACCGCGACCGGCGGTCTTGCCCTTGGACGCCTCACCACGACCCACACGGGTCTTGGCGGTCTTGGCGCCGGGGGCCGGCCGCAGGTCGTGGACCTTGATGGCGTTCTGGATCTCGTCAGGCATTGTTGACCTCCTCAACCGTCACCAGGTGCGGCACGGTGTTGACCATGCCCACGGTGACCTGGTCGGCCTTGCGGGTGACCGTGTGGCCGATCCGCTTCAGGCCCAGGGACCGCAGGGTGTCCCGCTGGTTCTGCTTTCCGCCGATGACGGACTTCACCTGGGTGATCGCGAGCGTCGCGTCGCTGACCACCACGTTCTTACGGGTGCTTCCGTTGTTGGTGTTATCAGCCATTCGCCGCCACACCTGCCTTCTTCTTCGCACGATCCTGCTCCATGGTGCGGAGCATGGCGTGGGGAGCGACCTCGTCCAGCGACTTGCCACGACGGGCAGCCACGGCCTGGGGCTCCTCAAGCCTCTTCAGGGCGTCGACGGTACCGCGCACGATGTTGATCACGTTCGAGGAACCCATCGACTTGGACAGCACGTCGTGGACACCGGCGCACTCCAGCACGGCGCGCACCGGACCACCGGCGATCACGCCGGTACCCGGGGAGGCCGGACGCAGCAGCACGACGCCGGCGGCGTCCTCACCCTGCACCAGGTGCGGGATGGTGGACCCGACGCGCGGGACGCGGAAGAAGTTCTTCTTGGCCTCTTCCACGCCCTTGGAGATGGCCGCGGGAACTTCCTTGGCCTTGCCGTAGCCGACGCCGACCATGCCGTCGCCGTCACCGACGACCACCAGGGCGGTGAAGGAGAACCGGCGGCCGCCCTTGACGACCTTGGAGACGCGGTTGATGTTCACGACGCGCTCGAGGAACTTGTCCCGGTCGTCGTCGCGCCCACCGCGGCCGCCGCGGTCGTCACGACCACCACGGCCGCCACGACCACCACGGTCGTTGCCACCGCGACCACCGCGGTCGTTGCGGTCGGAACCGCGACCGCCGCGGCCGGCCTCGGTCGACTGGCTCGCCGAACCGGCAGAGGTCTCCGAGACGGTGCCGGCGGCAGTGTTCTCAGTGCTTTCGGTCACCTGAGTGCCCTTCTCGTTGTTGGTCTCGCTCACAGCTGCAGCCCACCTTCCCGGGCGCCGTCGGCGACGGCGGCCACGCGGCCGTGGTACTTGTTGCCGCCGCGGTCGAACACGACGGCCTCAATGCCGGCAGCCTTGGCGCGCTCGGCAACGAGCTCGCCGACCCGCTTGGCCTTGGCGGACTTGTCGCCCTCGAGGGCGCGCACGTCGGCCTCCATGGTGGAGGCGGAGGCCAGGGTCACACCGCGGGTGTCGTCCACGACCTGCACGAACATGTGCCGTGCGGAGCGGTTGACGACCAGGCGCGGACGCACGGCGGTGCCGGAGATCCGCTTGCGGACGCGGAGGTGGCGGCGGGTACGGGAGACGTACTTGCCCTTGCCCTTCACTTTCAGCGTGGACATTACTTACCTGCCTTTCCGGCCTTGCGGCGGATAACCTCGCCGGCGTAACGCACGCCCTTGCCCTTGTACGGGTCGGGCTTGCGCAGCTTGCGGATGTTCGCGGCGGTCTCGCCGACGCGCTGCTTGTCGATGCCGGACACGGTCACCTTGTTGCCCTCGACCTTGAAGGCGATGCCTTCGGGGGCCTTGACGGGAACGGGGTGCGAGTAGCCGAGGGCGAACTCGAGGTCCGAGCCCTTGGCCAGCACGCGGTAACCGGTGCCGATGACCTCCAGCTGCTTCTCGTAGCCGTTGGTCACCCCCACGATCATGTTGTCGATGAGGGTACGGGTCAGTCCGTGCAGGGACCGGGACTCGCGCTCGTCGTTCGGGCGGGTCACCGTCAGGGTGCCCTCCTCGAGGGAGACCTCGATGGGGGTGGCCACCTGGTGGCTCAGTTCACCCTTCGGGCCCTTGACGGACACGGTCGCACCGTCGATGGTGACATCGACGCCGGACGGCACGGTGATCGGAAGACGTCCAATACGTGACATGCTGTTCTACCTTTCTTCCGTCTGCCGTTTACCAGACGTAGGCGAGGACTTCCCCACCCACGCCCTTCTTGGCTGCCTGACGGTCGGTGAGCAGACCGGAGGAGGTGGACAGGATGGCGATACCCAGGCCGCCCAGCACGTGCGGGAGGTTCGTGGACTTGGCGTACACGCGCAGACCGGGCTTGGAGATGCGGCGCAGGCCGGCGATGGCCCGCTCGCGCTGAGGACCGAACTTCAGCTCGATGACGAGCTTCTTGCCCACCTGGGCGTCCTCTTCCTTGTAGTCGGCGATGTAGCCCTCGGCCTTGAGGATGTCGGCGACGCGGATCTTCAGCTTGGAAGACGGCATCTCGACGGAGTCGTGGTAGGCCGAGTTGGCGTTGCGCAGACGCGTGAGCATGTCTGCGACAGGATCTGTCATGGTCATGTGGGCTTCGTGCCCTTCCTCGTCACGGTTTCCCTTCCCGGTTCACCGGTGGGGACCTGCGACGTAGATACTTACTTCTTGTCGGTCGTCTGGAACGGGAAGCCGAGCGCCTTGAGCAGCGCGCGCCCTTCGTCGTCGTTCTTGGCGGTGGTCACCACGGTGATGTCCATGCCGCGCACGCGGTCGATCTTGTCCTGGTCGATCTCGTGGAAGACCGACTGCTCAGACAGGCCGAAGGTGTAGTTGCCGTTGCCGTCGAACTGCTTCGGGCTCAGGCCGCGGAAGTCACGGATACGCGGCAGCGCGAAGGTGACCAGGCGGTCCAGGAACTCCCACATGCGGTCCCCGCGCAGCGTGGCGTGGGTGCCGATCGGCATGCCCTCGCGCAGCTTGAACTGGGCGATCGACTTGCGGGCCTTGGTGACCTGCGGCTTCTGGCCGGTGATCAGGGTCAGGTCGCGGATCGCGCCGTCGATGATCTTCGAGTCCTTCGCGGCCTCGCCGACGCCCATGTTCACGACGACCTTGACCAGGCCGGGGACCTGCATGACGTTGCCGTACTGGAACTCGGACTGCAGGGCAGCCTTGATCTCCTCGCGGTACTTCGTCTTCAGGCGCGGGGTCACCGTCGGGGCAGCGGTGGTGTCTGCAGTCTGCACCTCAGTCATCACAGCTCCTTTCCGGAGGACTTGGCGAACCGGACCTTGACGGTCTTGGTCTCGCCGTTCTTCTCCACGGTCTCGAAGCGGTAGCCCACGCGGGTCGGCTTCTTGGTCTCGGGATCCACGACGGCCACGTTGGAGATGTGGACCGGGGCCTCGACGACCTGCAGGCCGCCTTCGGTGGAACCCTGGTTGTTCTGGCCGGCACGCAGGTGCTTGGTGACGCGGTTCACGCCCTCCACGAGCACGCGGTCACGGGACGGGAAGACCCGCAGGACCTTGCCCTGCTTGCCCTTGTCCTTGCCGGCGATGATCTGGACGAGATCGTCCTTCTTGATCTTTGCCATGGTGGTCAGATCACCTCCGGTGCCAGCGACACGATCTTCATGAACTTCTTGTCGCGCAGCTCGCGGCCCACGGGGCCGAAGATGCGGGTGCCGCGCGGTTCGCCGTCGGTCTTGAGGATGACGGCGGCGTTCTCGTCGAACTTGATGTAGGAACCGTCGGGACGACGGCGCTCCTTCTTGGTCCGGACGATGACGGCCTTGACGACGTCGCCCTTCTTGACGTTGCCGCCGGGGATGGCGTCCTTGACGGTGGCGACGATGGTGTCGCCGATGCCTGCGTAGCGGCGTCCGGAACCACCGAGAACACGGATGGTCAAGATCTCCTTGGCACCGGTGTTGTCGGCGACCTTGAGCCGCGACTCCTGCTGAATCACTAGTTACTCCTGTCGTCGCGCTGGTTCTCCCCCGATGCCGGGCGAGCCTTGCGGAACGGATATTTTGATCATCCCGGGCTGCTTACCCCTGCCCCTGGTGGCGGGTCCGCCGGACCTGTCCGTGCCGCACCCCCGGTTCAGACGGGGAACGGTGGTTCCAGGACCCGCAGTCCGCAGGGCAAGGCCGAGGCGGCTGGTCGGGAGGTTTTTTGCGAAACCCTTGGCGCGCGGGGTGGATAGTCCCGCCAACAAGGGCGCACAGACATGTCATCCTAGCGCACGAGGGCCCCGGTCTGCTAATTGCAGTCCGGGGCCCTCGTGGCTGAAGCGTGCCTTACTTGGCGCGCTCGATGACCTCGACCAGCCGCCACCGCTTGGTGGCGGAGAGCGGGCGGGTCTCGGCGAGCAGCACGACGTCGCCGACGCCGGCGGTGTTCTGCTCGTCGTGGGCCTTGAGCTTCTTCGACGTACGCATGACCTTGCCGTACAGCGCGTGCTTCTTCAGGTCCTGGACCTCGACGACGATGGTCTTGTCCATCTTGTCGGAGACCACGACGCCACGGAGGGACTTGCGGTAGCCGCGGGCGCTGGCCTCGGTCTGGGTGTTCGCAGACTCGGTGTTCGCGTTCTCGGTCACTTGGCCTCCTCCTCGGTCTTCTCGGTCTTGGCAGCCTTGCGGGCGGCCTTCTTGTCGGTCTTCTCGGCCGCCACGTCCTCGGCCGGAGCCTCGACGTCCTCGCGGATCCCGAGCTCGCGCTCCCGCAGGATCGTGTAGATCCGGGCGATGTCCCGCTTGACGGTCTTCAGACGGCCGTGGTTGTCCAGCTGGCCGGTGGCCGACTGGAACCGGAGGTTGAACAGCTCCTCCTTGGAGCGCTTGAGCTCCTCGGCCAGACGGGCGTTGTCCAGGCCGTCCAGGGCCTCGACGTTCAGTTCCTTCGAACCGATAGCCATGATCACTCACCACCCTCTCGGCGGACGATACGTGCCTTCAGGGGCAGCTTGTGCATTGCCAGGCGCAGCGCCTCACGGGCCACGTCCTCGCTGACGCCGGACAGCTCGAAGAGCACACGGCCCGGCTTGATGTTGGCGACCCACCACTCGGGGGAACCCTTACCGGAACCCATGCGGGTCTCGGCAGGCTTCTTGGTGAGCGGGCGGTCCGGGTAGATGTTGATCCACACGTTGCCGCCACGCTTGATGTAGCGGGTCATGGCGATACGGGCGGACTCGATCTGCCGGTTCGTCACGTAGGCCGGGGTCAGGGCCTGGATGCCCCACTCGCCGAAGGTGACGGCGGTGCCGCCCTTGGCGTTACCCGAGCGCTTGGGGTGGTGCTGCTTGCGGTACTTGACTCGACGGGGAATCAGCATCAGGCATTGCCTCCTTCAGCGGCGCCGCCCTGCGGCGCAGTCTGCTGGCCGGCGTCCTGGCGCGGGGCGCGGTCGGTACGGCGACGGCGGTCACCGCCACCCCCCGGGCCACGACGCTCGCCACCACGGCCACGGCCGGACGGGGCTGCGGCTTCCTTGGCGGCCAGTTCCTTGGCCGTCAGGTCGCCCTTGTAGATCCAGACCTTCACGCCGATGCGGCCGAAGGTGGTCTTGGCTTCGAACTTGCCGAAGTCGATGTTCGCCCGCAGGGTGTGCAGCGGCACGCGACCCTCGCGGTAGAACTCCGAGCGGGACATCTCGGCCCCGCCCAGACGACCGGCGCACTGGATCCGGATGCCCTTGGCACCGGCGCGAGTGGCGGACTGGATGGCCTTCTTCATCGCGCGGCGGAAGGCCACGCGCGAGGCGAGCTGCTCGGCCACACCCTGGGCGACCAGCTGGGCGTCGACCTCGGGGTTCTTGACCTCGAGGATGTTCAACTGGATCTGCTTCTTGGTGAGCTTCTCGAGCTCGCCGCGGATACGGTCGGCCTCGGCGCCGCGGCGACCGATCACGATGCCGGGACGGGCGGTGTGGATGTCCACACGCACGCGGTCACGGGTGCGCTCGATCTCCACCTTCGAGATGCCGGCGCGCTCCATGCCGTCGGTCATCAGCTCGCGGATCTTGATGTCTTCCTTGAGGAAGTCCTTGTACCGCTGGCCCTCCTTGCTGGAGTCGGCGAACCAGTGCGAGACGTGGTCGGTGGTGATGCCGAGGCGGAATCCGTTCGGGTTGATCTTCTGACCCATGGGTTACTTCCCCTCCTCTTCCTCGGTGGCAACGACCACGGTCACGTGGCTGGTGCGCTTGTTGATGCGTCCGGCGCGGCCCTGGGCACGCGGCTGGAATCGCTTCATGGTCGGTCCTTCGTCGACGAAGGCCTCGGTGATGAACAGGGCGTCCTCGTTGAACGCCAGGCCCTCACGGTCGGCCTTGACCCGTGCGTTGGCCACCGCGGAGGCGACCAGCTTGTACACCGGCTCCGAAGCGCCCTGCTGGGCGAACTTCAGGATGGCCAGCGCTTCGTTCGCCTGCTTGCCACGGACAAGGTCGACGACGCGCCGGGCCTTCATCGGCGTTACACGCAGGTGGCGCGCAATTGCCTTGGCTTCCATTGCTTTCCTTCTTTCGAATTCTCTATCGGAGGAGCAATCACCGCGGTCAGCGGCGCTTGCCCTTCCGGTCGTCCTTCACGTGGCCGCGGAAAGTCCGCGTGGGGGCAAACTCGCCGAGCTTGTGCCCGACCATCGACTCGGTGATGAACACCGGGATGTGCTTGCGTCCGTCGTGCACCGCGATCGTGTGCCCGAGCATGTCGGGGATGATCATGGACCGGCGGGACCAGGTCTTGATGACGTTCTTGGTGCCCTTTTCGTTCTCAGCGTCCACCTTGAGGTAGAGGTGCTGATCAACGAAGGGGCCCTTCTTCAGGCTGCGTGGCATGTCTCCAGGCTCCTATCGCTTGTTCTTGCCGGTACGGCGACGGCGCACGATGAGCTTGTCGCTTTCCTTGTTCGGGCGGCGGGTGCGGCCCTCGGGCTTGCCGTTGGGGTTGACCGGGTGGCGACCACCGGAGGTCTTGCCCTCACCACCACCGTGCGGGTGGTCGACGGGGTTCATGACCACACCACGGACGGTCGGGCGGACGCCCTTCCACCGCATGCGGCCGGCCTTGCCCCAGTTGATGTTCGACTGCTCGGCGTTGCCGACCTCGCCGACGGTGGCGCGGCAGCGCACGTCGACGTTGCGGATCTCACCGGAGGGCAGGCGCAGCTGGGCGTACTTGCCCTCGCGGGCCACCAGCTGGATGGACGAGCCGGCCGAGCGGGCCAGCTTGGCGCCGCCACCGGGACGGAGCTCGACGGCGTGGATGACGGTACCCAGCGGGATGTTGCGCAGCGGCAGGTTGTTGCCGGGCTTGATGTCCGCGGTGGCACCGGCCTCGACCGTGTCCCCCTGCTTCAGCTTGGCCGGGGCCAGGATGTAGCGCTTGGCGCCGTCCACGTAGTGGAGCAGGGCGATGCGGGCCGTGCGGTTCGGGTCGTACTCGATGTGAGCGACCTTCGCCGGCACGCCGTCCTTGTCGTGGCGACGGAAGTCGACGACGCGGTACTGGCGCTTGTGGCCACCGCCCTTGTGGCGAGTGGTGATCTTGCCGGAGTTGTTGCGGCCGCCGCTCTTGGAGAGCGGGCGGAGCAGCGACTTCTCCGGGGTGGTCCGGGTGATTTCTGCGAAGTCGGCCACGGACGAGCCGCGACGGCCCGGGGTGGTCGGCTTGTACTTACGGATAGCCATGTGTCATTTCCTCGATTAAGTGGTCTCCGCTCCGCCTCAGGCGAGCGGACCTCCGAAGATGTCGATGGTGCCTTCCTTCAGCGTGATGACTGCCCGCTTGGTGTCCTTGCGGGAGCCCCAGCCGAATTTGGTGCGCTTGCGCTTACCGGCACGGTTCAGGGTGTTGATCGAGTCAACCTTGACGGAGAAGATGGCCTCCACCGCCTGCTTGATCTCGGTCTTGTTCGAGCGCGGGTCGACCAGGAAGGTGTACTTACCCTCGTCGATCAGGCCGTAGCTCTTTTCCGACACGACCGGGGCAATGACCACGTCGCGGGGGTTCTTGTTGATGGAGCCGCTCACTGGGCATCCTCCTTCTTCGCGGAAGCCGACTGGACGAAGCCCTCGTAGGCGGCCTGGGTGAAGACCACGTCGTCGCTGACCAGGACGTCGTAGGTGTTCAGCTGGTCGAAGTACAGGGTGTGCACCGACTCCAGGTTGCGTGCGGACAGCGCAGCCGAGTCGTCCGCGCGGTCGATGACGACCAGGACGTTCTTGCGGCCCGCGGTCAGCGAGGACAGGACGGCCTTGGCGCTCTTCGTGGACGGGGCGCCGGCGGCGACCAGTTCCTCGATCACGTGGACACGGCCGTTGCGGGCCCGGTCGGACAGGGCACCGCGCAGGGCGGCGGCCTTCATCTTCTTGGGGGTGCGCTGGGAGTAGTCACGCGGCTCGGGGCCGTGGACGACGCCACCACCGGTCATCTGGGGCGCACGGATCGAGCCCTGACGGGCGCGGCCGGTGCCCTTCTGCTTGAACGGCTTGCGACCGGCACCGGAGACCTCACCGCGACGCTTGACCTTGTGGGTGCCCTGGCGCGCGGCGGCCAGCTGGGCCACCACGACCTGGTGCATCAGCGGCACGTTGGACTGGACGTCGAAGATCTCGGCGGGCAGGTCGACCTTCACGGTCTTGGCTTCAGAGTTCGTAGCCATGAAGCTCATGCTCCCTTCACTGCGGTGCGAACCAGGACGACCTGTCCGCGGGGGCCGGGGACGGCGCCCTTGATCAGCAGCAGGTTCTTCTCCACGTCGATGCCGTGGAGGGTGAGGTTCTGGGTGGTCTGGCGAACGGCGCCCATGCGGCCCGGCAGGCGCTGGCCCTTGAAGACGCGGCCCGGGGTGGAGGCGCCACCGACGGAGCCCGGCTTGCGGTGGTTCTTGTGGGCACCGTGGGAGGCACCGACACCGGAGAAGCCGTGGCGCTTCATGGCACCGGCGAAGCCCTTGCCCTTGGTGGTGCCCACGACGTCGACCTTCTGGCCGGCCTCGAAGACCTCGACGGTGAGATCCTGGCCGAGGGTGTACTCGGCGGTGTCTGCGGTGCGCAGCTCGACCACGTGGCGGCGCGGGGTGACCCCGGCCTTCTCGAAGTGGCCGGCCAGCGGCTTGGTCACCTTGCGCGGATCGATCTGCCCGTAGGCGATCTGGACGGCGGCGTAGCCGTCCGCATCCTCATTGCGCAGCTGGGTGACGACGTTCGGTTCTGCCTGCACGACGGTGACGGGGATGAGCTTGTTGTCGGCATCCCACACCTGGGTCATGCCGAGCTTCGTGCCCAGCAGGCCCTTGACGTTACGCGTGATGGTCATAGTTTCTCAGCACCTCCCTCTCAGAGCTTGATTTCGATGTTGACGTCGGCCGGAAGGTCGAGGCGCATGAGCGAGTCCACGGCCTTCGGCGTCGGATCGATGATGTCGATCAGCCGCTTGTGCGTGCGCATCTCGAAGTGCTCGCGGCTGTCCTTGTACTTGTGGGGAGAGCGGATCACGACGTACACGTTCTTCTCAGTCGGCAGCGGCACCGGGCCCACCACCGTTGCGCCTGCGCGCGTGACCGTGTCGACGATCTTCCGAGCCGAAGTATCGATGACCTCGTGGTCATACGACTTCAGCCGGATGCGGATTTTCTGTCCCGCCATGGCGTCATGCCTCTTTCGTACTTGTTGTCCGTACCTGTCCCTGTGTGCAACGGGCCCGGCGAACCGGTCCCGCGCTTCTTGTTCACCCGCACAGGCCGAATCCGGAGAACCGGGTTCCTCGCCCTGCCAGGACATCGACCCACGCGGTCGGGCGTGTCGTACTCTGCTCCGCAGTCACGGGCAGGCGCACGCATACGCCGATCCAACAGTGGGGATGGTGTTGTATTTGGTCCCGGGCGGCGATGCTGGTGACAGCCCCGCGCACGCCCAGACGCTTGAGCAACTGATCCAGTATGACAGATCAGCGCTCGAGTCGCGAATTCACCCCGGGATGGGGCCGTTCACCCTAGCCGAACCACTGGTCCGGCGGGCCTGCCTGCAGCAGGAGCAGGAAGACCGCGCCCACGACGGCGAGGGTCACCACCGCGGCCAGGACCACGTTGCGCAGCACCCACGCCTCGAGGCGCTCCCAGAACCCGCGCGGCGCCTCGGCCGGACGGCCGGGGGCGCCGGCCAGCCGCCACGTGGCGTCCGGCTCGCCCCGCCGGGCCAGGTGGCGTTCGAAGGGCAGCGTGGCGAAGGGCACCACGGCGAGCACGACGGCGGCGATGCCCCGCCCGGCGCTCCAGCGCTGGTTGATCCATACGCCCACGGACACGACGGCGTAGCAGAGGAAGACGAAGCCGTGCAGGCCACCGGCGAGGGGCATCAGGGCCTCGGTGGTGCCGGTGTACTTGAGGATCATCGCCAGGATCAGCAGCGCCCAGGTGAACATCTCGGCCGTGGCGAAGGTGCGGTACAGGGCGTGGGGGCCGGGCATGATCGTGCCGCTGGTACGAGCGGTCGCGGAGCTGGTCGTCGCCACGGGTCAGGTCCCGTTGTCGTTCGCGCGCTTGATGCGCTTGGCGCGGTCGATCTCGCGGCCGAACGTCCGGCGCAGCCGCACGACGGCGAAGACCGCGGCCGCGATGATGACCAGGGCGATGAGGAACTCCATGCCCCCAGCCTACCGGTCCGCGTACCCGCGCTCCGCGTCCCGCCCCCTCCCCCGCCGCCGCAACTGCCAGACCGCCAGCACGATGAGGGCCGCGCCCAGCAGCGCCAGGTACACGTAGGTGTACTCCCGCAGGTACCAGAGCACGGACAGCGCGACGCCGGCCGCGCCCCACCACGCGAGCACCTGGAGCCGCTGGACCAGGCCGAGGACCACCAGCGCCCCGAAGCCCGCCAGGACGACCAGCTGCATCAGGGAGGTTCCCTCGGCGGGCACGGTGAACGCGGCGAGGGTGAACACGGCGGCCGCCGCTACGTGGAAGGCGAGCCGGCGATCCGGCCGCGGTCCCGCGCCGGACCGGTGGCCGTGCCGCCCGTATCCATGCCACAGCCCCAGCGCGACCAGCAGGACCACCAGCACCTGCACCGTCCACCACAGTGCCCGGCCGCTGTGCTCCGGGTCCGCGGTCTGCCACCAGGCCCGGGCGGCGGCCGCGTAGGAGACGAGCACGGCGACGTCCCGTCCGTTCAGCACCCACGACGCGCGGGCGGCGTCCTGCGACGGGGGCCCGCGCCACAGCAGCGTCCGCCCGCCGGCATCGACCGCGAGCCAGCACGCGCCCGTGAGCAGCGCGCAGCTCACCCAGACGACGGCGTCCTCCGGCAGGCCGGCGTGCAGCGGGGTCCGCAGCAGGGACACCGTGGCCAGGACGAGGGCCACGGCCAGGCCGCCCTGCCACAACGCCGCCGGCCGGAACCGGGCGGCACGAGGGAGGCGCTCCCCCGCACCCGGGGCGAGGGCGGCGGCGTCCAGCCGCGCCCACAGTCCCAGGACCCCGGCCGAGAGCACCGCGACGACCAGCAGCTGCCACGCCTCGTCGGGGGCCCAGAGGCCGCGGTCCCGCCACCACTGGAGCAGCAGCACGGCGGAGACGGGGACCGCCACCACCGTCCCCGTGACCAGGGCGGGGATCCCGCGGGTGCGGGCGAGGAGGTAACACACCAGGGCCGCGGTCGCGGCCGTGATGCCGAGGACCCCGGGGTGCGGGCCCCGGTCCGGCCCGGCGACCGACCCGACCAGGACGGCCGCGAGCCACAGCACGCCGAGGGCGACCGGCCGGAAGGCGTCCAGGTCGGCCACCCCGCGCCCTGGGCTCTCTCGCGTTCCGGCCACGGACGCGGCGATCTCCCACCCGGCCACCGCGAGGGCGAGGATCACCAGCAGGGCCGAGGCGACGGATGCCGGGACCAGGGGGTCCGGGAGCCATCCGCCCTCCAGCCGCAGGACCGGCGAGGCCGGCAGCACCAGGGCGAGGGCACCCGCGAGCACGGCCCAGTGGCCGCCGCGGTCGGTGCGCAGGACCAGCCCCGCCCCGATCACCGAGGCGGCGATGATCATCAGCGCCGCCCGGTCCGCGCCGACGGTCACCTCCAGGAGCCACAGCACGCCCAGTGCCGCGGTGACCACCCAGGACGGTGCGATGCCGGACCCCAGGCCCTCCAGGCGCCCGGCGAGCCGGGACCGGACCGCCAGCCCGGTGAGCAGGGTGACCGCCGCCGCGGAGCGCACGGCGGATCCGTCTCCGCCGAGGTGGCCGACGACGTCGGCCACCAGCACGGCGGAGCCGGCCTGTCCGAGCAGCAGCAGGGAGGCCCGCACGGCCCGCGGCAACCGGTCCCGGGTCAGGACCGCGGCGGCGACCAGCCACGCGGTCAGTGCGGTCAGGGCGATGTCGGCGTGCCAGGCCCACGCCGCGCCGGCCAGCAGGATGAGCGTGCCCGTCAGGACGGTGCCCGTCACGGCCAGCACCGCGATCCGTTCACCGGCCCCCGACGGCCGGCCGGCCAGCCACCACAGCCCGAGGCCACCGGTCACCACGAGCACCGTGTACCAGCCGGCCACGGCGTCCGCGCTGCCCAACAGGGCCAGGGACAGCACGGAGGCCACGGACCAGGCGAGGGGCGGTATCACCGCGGGGACGCCGCCCGTGGCGGGACGCTGCACCAGCGCGGTGGCGGTCCCCCAGGCCAGAGCCGCCAGCCCGGCCACCACGGACGGATCCCAGCCCGCGGGCGGCACCCAGCGCTCCGCGAGCAGGTACACCAGGGCCACCGCGGCCAGGGCGGCACCGTGCGGGGCTACCAGCCCGTCCCAGCGCGCCGCCCGATCGGCGCCGCGACGCAGCGCAGCGGTGATCACCAGCTGGACCACGATGACGACCCCGAGGCAGGCCTCCCCCAGCCACGGACCGGGTCCGTCACCGGCCACCGCCGCCAGGCCCAGTACCGCCGGGACCAGGGACAACGGGGTGGCGGCCTGCCAGCCGAGCCCGGCGGCCAGGTCGGACGTGGCGCGGACCGAGGCCACGGCGAGCACCGCCGTCGTGAGCACGAGGACGGCCAGCGCCCAGCTGAACCCCTCGACCAGCCAGGGGCCCTCCGCGTCGAACAGCGCACCGGCCTGGACCGCGGCGGTCAGGATCCACGCCGCCACGAGGACACCGACCCGGTCCCCGTGCCCGGCCGGCCCGGCCGGCAGGAACCCGCCGTGTCCGCGCCCGAACCACGTCAGCGGCACCTGGAGGCAGAGGCCGGTCACCAGCGCGGTGAGCGTGACGGGAAGCGGCCAGTCCAGCATCGCGGCCCAGGCGGCCAGGGCCAGCAGGAACCCGGCACGGACGGCGTAGCAGGACGCCAGCCGGAAGCGCCGTGGACCGATGACCGCGACCGTCGCGTAGTAGGCGGTGGCGGCGAGCAGCAACAGGAACATCTGCACCGGCTCCACCCACAGCCCCACGGTGACGGCCGCCAGCACCGCGCCCGGGGTGATCCACTGGTGCGTGCGGGCGATCGCCGTCCGGTACGGTCCGGGCAGCCGGCGGTCACGCCGGGTTGCCGCGGCTCCGGGGTCCGCGCTCAGCCAGGCCATCAGCACCGCCAGCCCGATCCAGGCGATGAGTGCCCAGGCCATCCCCCGTTGGACCACCGCGCCCGAGGCCATGACGGTGGAGAGCAGGAAGGGCACCGTGAGGTACGCGACGACCGCGCTGTCGAGCCGGACGGCGGCCACCGCGAACAGGACGGTGCCCAGCACGGAGGTGATCAGCCAGGACCGGGCGGGATCGTCCAGGACGAGCACGTCGAGCGCCACGCCGAGCACCGGCACCAGGGCCAGCCCCGTGCCCGTGAAGGCCACGGCCGCCGGGCGGAGCGTCCGGCTCACCACGTGCACCACCAGTCCCCCGGCGTAGAACAGCCCCACCACGACGGCCAGCCCGGACACGCGGGCCGTCACCGGCAGTGCGGCCCCGATGAACAGCGACGCGGCGGCCACCAGCAGCAGGCAGGCGGTGTAGAGGGTGATGTTGACGTTGCGCCGATCCCGCCGCTCCTTCTCAGCGGCCAGCTCCTCGGCCGTGGGCCGCGGGGGCTGGGGCCGAAGGTGGGACTGCGGCTGGGACTCGCGCTGGGGCCGCGAGAGGGGTACCGGGGCGGGCGACTGCGGTGAGGGGTGTGTTCCGGCGGGCACCGGTGGGGTGGGCTGCGCGCCCGTGGTGGCGGCCGCGCCGGCGTCGTACCCCTGTTGCCAGGCGCGGGCCAGGTCCTCACGGCCGATCGCCGGCGCGCCGGGCTCGGTCTTCCCGGGGCGCCGCCTCGCGGGGCGCGACCGCGCGACGACGTACCCCAGGGCGGCTCCCAGCGCGATCCCCAGGACCAGCACGATGACGATCCCCACCCCGTCAGCGTAGGCCAGCGCGCCGGGTCAGGCGGGAGTTGTCCCCAGGACCCCGGTTAACGCGGAGACCCCCTCCGGCCGAAGCCGAAGGGGGTCGTCGCTGTGCGGTACGTCAGATCACTTGAGGATCTTGGTGACGCGGCCGGAGCCCACGGTGCGGCCACCCTCACGGATGGCGAAGCCGAGGCCCTCCTCCATGGCGATCGGCTGGATCAGCGCGACCGTCATCTCGGTGGTGTCGCCGGGCATGACCATCTCGGTGCCCTCGGGCAGCGTGATGACGCCGGTGACGTCGGTGGTCCGGAAGTAGAACTGCGGACGGTAGTTCGAGTAGAACGGGTTGTGGCGGCCGCCCTCGTCCTTGGACAGGATGTAGACGTTGCCCTCGAAGTCGGTGTGCGGGGTGATGGAGCCCGGGGCCACGACGACCTGGCCGCGCTCCACGTCCTCACGCTTCAGGCCACGCAGCAGCAGGCCACAGTTCTCGCCGGCCCAGGCCTCGTCGAGCTGCTTGTGGAACATCTCGATACCGGTGACCGTGGTCTTCTGCAGGTCGCGGATGCCCACGATCTCGACCTCGGAGTTGATCTTCAGGGTGCCGCGCTCGGCGCGACCGGTCACCACGGTGCCACGACCGGTGATGGTGAAGACGTCCTCGATCGGCATCAGGAACGGCTTGTCCTTGTCGCGGACCGGGTCCGGGATGTAGGAGTCCACGGCGTCCATCAGGTCCTCGACGGACTTCACCCACTTCGGGTCACCCTCGAGGGCCTTCAGGCCGGAGGTGCGGATGACCGGGGCGTCGTCACCGTCGAAGCCCTGGGAGGACAGCAGTTCGCGGACCTCCATCTCGACGAGCTCCAGGAGCTCCTCGTCCTCGACCATGTCGGACTTGTTCAGGGCGACCAGCAGGGCCGGCACGCCGACCTGGCGGGCCAGCAGAACGTGCTCGCGGGTCTGGGCCATCGGGCCGTCGGTGGCGGCGACCACGAGGATGGCGCCGTCCATCTGGGCAGCACCGGTGATCATGTTCTTGATGTAGTCGGCGTGGCCGGGGGCGTCGACGTGGGCGTAGTGACGCTTCTCGGTCTGGTACTCCACGTGGGAGATGTTGATGGTGATGCCGCGCTGGCGCTCTTCCGGCGCGGAGTCAATGGTCGCGAAGTCGCGCTGCTCGTTGAGGTCCGGGTACTTGTCGTACAGGACCTTCGAGATCGCGGCCGTCAGCGTGGTCTTGCCGTGGTCGACGTGGCCGATGGTACCGACGTTGACGTGCGGCTTGGACCGCTCGAACTTTGCCTTCGACACAGGTTCCTCCTAGAACTGTTCATCTGAAGAGACTTCTCAGCCGCGGGTGGCGTGCTGACAACTTGGAAAAGTCTACTTCGATCTGGCTGATGGTGATAAATCCTCCGGCTTACGTCAGGACCGGTCCTGAATCAGGCCACCCGGACCGCCTTTTCCGCGGACCGGACCTTCCGTCCTGTGGTGGCTACCGGCCTCCGGAGTGCGGCCGGGCCACCTGTCCGGGTCGGTGGCGGGATCCTCACGGACCCCGCCACGTCACCGGACACGTCTGGTGTCAGAGAACGGGGCTCACTCGCCGCTGTTCTTCTGGATGATCTCGTCCGCCACGGCCTTGGGGACCTCGGCGTAGGAGTCGAACGTCATCGAGTACACGGCACGGCCCTGGGTCTTGGACCGCAGGTCGCCGATGTAACCGAACATCTCGGACAGCGGCACGCCGGCCTTGATGACCTTCACGCCCTGGGCGTCCTCCATGGACTGGATCGCGCCACGGCGGGAGTTCAGGTCGCCGATGACGTCGCCCATGTACTCCTCCGGGGTGCGGACCTCCACGGACATCAGGGGCTCGAGCAGGACCGGGTTGGCCTTGCGGATGCCCTCCTTGAAGACCATCGAGCCGGCGATCTTGAACGCCATCTCCGAGGAGTCGACGTCGTGGTACGCGCCGTCGAGCAGGGTGGCCTTCACGCCGACCATCGGGTACCCGGCCAGCACGCCCAGCTGCATGGCGTCCTGGATTCCGGCGTCCACCGACGGGATGTACTCGCGCGGGATGCGGCCACCGGTGACGGCGTTCTCGAACTCGTAGAACTCGCCCTCGGAGGTGTCCATCGGCTCGAAGGACACCTGCACCTTGGCGAACTGGCCCGAACCACCGGTCTGCTTCTTGTGCGTGTAGTCGACCTTGTCGACCTTCTTCTTGATGGTCTCGCGGTAGGCCACCTGCGGCTTGCCGACGTTGGCCTCGACGCGGAACTCGCGCTTCATGCGGTCCACGAGGATGTCCAGGTGCAGCTCGCCCATGCCGCCGATGACGGTCTGGCCGGTCTCCTCGTCGAGGTGCACGGTGAACGTGGGGTCCTCGGCGGAGAGCTTCTGGATGGCGGTGGAGAGCTTCTCCTGGTCGCCCTTCGTCTTCGGCTCGACGGCCACGGAGATCACGGGCTCCGGGAAGGTCATCGACTCGAGGATGATCGGGTTGGCCGGGTCGGAGAGGGTGTCACCGGTGGTGGAGTCCTTCAGGCCGACGACCGCGTAGATGTGGCCGGCGGTCATCTCCTCGACCGGGTTCTCCTTGTTTGCGTGCATCTGGAACAGCTTGCCGATGCGCTCCTTCTTGCCCTTGGTGGTGTTCTGCACCGGGGAGCCCGCGGAGAGCTTTCCGGAGTAGACGCGCACGTAGGTCAGCTGGCCGAAGAACGGGTGCGCGGCGATCTTGAAGGCCAGGGCGGAGAACGGGGCGTCCAGGGCCGGCTCGCGGGTCAGCTCCTGCTCCTCGTCACCGACGGCGTGGCCCTTGATGGCACCGGCGTCCAGCGGGTTCGGCAGGTAGGACACGACGGCGTCCAGCATCGGCTGCACGCCGCGGTTCTTGAACGCGGAGCCGCAGAAGACCGGGTAGGCCTCGGCGTTGATCGTCAGCTGGCGCACGCCGGCCTGGATCTCCTCGATGGTGAGCTCCTCACCCTCGAGGTACTTCTCCATGAGCTCCTCGGAGGTCTCGGCGACGGCCTCGACGAGCTCGGCACGGTACTGCTCGGCCTTCTCCTGAAGGTCGGCCGGGATGTCCTGGGTCTGGTAGGCGGCACCCATGGTGACGTCACCCTTGGCATCGCCCTCCCACACGAGGGCCTTCATGGTCAGCAGGTCCACGACACCGACGAACTCGGACTCGGAGCCGATCGGGATCTGCATCACCAGGGGCTTGGCGCCCAGACGGTTGATGATGGTGTCGACGGTGAAGTAGAAGTCGGCGCCCAGCTTGTCCATCTTGTTGACGAAGCAGATACGCGGGACGTTGTACTTGTCGGCCTGACGCCACACGGTCTCGGACTGGGGCTCCACGCCCTCCTTGCCGTCGAAGACAGCGACGGCGCCATCGAGCACGCGCAGGGAGCGCTCCACCTCGACGGTGAAGTCCACGTGGCCCGGGGTGTCGATGATGTTGATCTGGTTGTTGTTCCAGAAGCAGGTCACCGCGGCGGAGGTGATGGTGATGCCGCGTTCCTTCTCCTGCTCCATCCAGTCGGTGGTGGAGGCACCGTCGTGGGTCTCGCCCAGCTTGTGGCTGACGCCCGTGTAGAACAGGATGCGCTCGGTGGTGGTGGTCTTGCCGGCATCGATGTGAGCCATGATGCCGATGTTGCGGACCTTGGTGAGGTCGGTCAGCACGTCCTGTGCCACGGTGTCTCCCTTGGGTTTGGTGTGTGGGTCCAGTGCTGCTGGGCGGCACGGCGCCCGGAAACCATACTGCTACGGTTCCCGGGCGCTCGTGACTCACCAGCGGTAGTGGGCGAAGGCCTTGTTCGACTCGGCCATCTTGTGGGTGTCCTCGCGGCGCTTGACCGCGGCACCCAGGCCGTTCGAGGCATCGAGGATCTCGTTCATGAGACGCTCGGTCATCGTCTTCTCGCGGCGAGCCTTGGAGTAGCCCACCAGCCAGCGCAGGGCCAGAGCGGTCGCGCGGCCGGGCTTGACCTCAACCGGGACCTGGTAGGTGGCGCCACCGACACGGCGGGACTTCACCTCGAGGGCCGGACGGACGTTGTCCATGGCCTTCTTCAGGGTGGTCACCGGATCGGTGCCGCTCTTCTCACGAGTGCCCTCGAGGGCACCGTAGACGATGTGCTCGGCAGTGGACTTCTTGCCGTCCACGAGCACCTTGTTGATCAGCTGGGTGACCAGCGGGGACCCGTAGACGGGGTCGACGACGAGGGGGCGCTTCGGCGCGGGGCCCTTACGTGGCATTACTTCTTCTCCTTCTTCGCGCCGTAGCGGCTGCGGGCCTGGCCGCGGCCCTTGACGCCCTGGGTGTCGAGGGCGCCGCGAACGATCTTGTAGCGGACACCCGGGAGGTCCTTCACGCCGCCACCGCGCACGAGCACGATGGAGTGCTCCTGCAGGTTGTGGCCCTCACCCGGGATGTAGGCCGTGACCTCGACGCCGCCGTTGAGGCGGACACGGGCGACCTTGCGCAGGGCGGAGTTCGGCTTCTTCGGGGTGGTGGTGTACACGCGGGTGCACACGCCACGACGCATGGGGTTGCCCCGCAGTGCGGGGGAATCGGTCTTCTTGACCTTGGGTGAGCGGCCCTTGCGGACCAGCTGCTGAATCGTAGGCACTCTTGGTCTCTCCGTAGTGTTGGCTTCCAGTCCGGCGGGCGTACAGGACATCGCCCGCGTCAACCAGGACTGCTTGGTGGTCGTTTCTTACGCACCCAGGGGGTTCAACGAGAACGACCGTAGGCGTGCAAAAGTGTGGCATTCGCTGCGCAAGAAACCCGCAGCCCGGACCGTGTCCCTCGTGCCACACAAAACAATTGAGAACAGACTACCACCCGGCGAGTCCTCCCGCGAAATCACGGGAGTATCAGGACTGCGGAGGGTACTGGCGGAAGACCCGCAGGCTGTTGAGCTCCGCCAGCCGCAGTCCGGCCAGGCGACGCGGGTCCGCGTCCGCCCGGTACTCGAAGGGCCGGACGACGCGCCCGGCCCGGGCCGCCCGGCGGATCGCCTCGCGCTGGCCCGCCGAGGCGTACCGGCGCACCAGGGACATCGGGACGGTGGTGGTCAGCACCGGGCCGTCGGTGGTGACCTGTCCGGCGGCCGGCGCCGGCCCCCCGACGGCGTCCGCCACCTCGGGCAGGTACTCCGCCAGCAGGTACGGGGCCGGATTGGCCCCGGCGCCGGTCAGGTAGTAGTGGTTGCGCCCCAGCCGTGGGTTCATCTCCAGGAACTGGGCCCGTTCGTCCCGCGGGTCGACCTTGATGTCGAACATCGCGAAGCCGCGCCAGTCCAGCGCCTCCAGCAGCGCGGTCCCCTGGCGGGCCACGGTCTCGTGCTCCCCTGCCAGCACCGCACGGGCGTTGCCCTCGGTCCCCGGGGCGTGGTCCTCCACGATCACCTCGCCGTAGGACACCAGGCGGGTGGTCCCGGTGCCGTCCCGGAAGAAGGTGGCAATGCCCAGTTGCGAGTCCGGGCCCGGGACGAGCTCCTGCACGATCAGCGAGCCGCGGTAGCCGGCCCCGCTGGCCCGGCCGATCAGCTCACCCAGCTCCTCGGCCCCGTGCACCACGTGCACCTTGCGCCGCCCGGTGAAGCGCACGTCCGCCCAGGCCCCGCCGTCCCCGGCCTTGAGGATCACCGGGAACGCCGGCCCGTCCTCCCCCAGCCCCGCCAGGAACCCGGCGAGGGCGGCCGGGGTGTGCGAGCCGGCGTCGTAGGCGGCGGTGCGCGGGTAGGGGACGCCGAACCGGTCGCAGAGGGCGTAGAAGTTCTCCTTGAGCGCGGCCGCGTCCAGGGCTCCCTCGTCCGGGTAGGGCACCGTGTAGCCGCGGGCCTCCAGGGTGTCCCGGTGGCGGGCGGCGAAGCGCACGAGGTGGTCGTAGCTGGCCAGCAGCAGCAGCGGCCGGCCGGGCACGCGGCCGTTCAGCGCGTCCGCCACGGCCAGCAGCGCCTCCAGGACCGGGCCCTCCTCGGTCATCGGCCCGGCGGGGAACGCCTCCAGGATGCGCGAGTGCCGCAGGTTGCGGTTCACCGCGGTGGGGACCACGGCCGAGACGACCCCGTAGGCCTCGTGGAACTCCCGCGCCAGGGAGTAGGCCCCCACGTCGCCTCCGGTGATGACAGGGACGAAGGACTGCTCGGCGGGAACCATCATGGGCCCCAGCCTACCGGCGGACCCGGCTCGTCATGCCGTTCGCGCTATGGTGATGGGCGTGCCAGAGACCGATCCCCAGCCCCGTGCCCTGACCGTCCGCCGCATCACCACCCAGGAGCATGGGCGGTTCCTGGCGGAGCACGCGGAGTCCTCCTTCCTGCAGAACCCCCACTGGCCGGACGTCAAGGTCGACTGGCGCGGCGAGTCCGTGGGCCTGTTCGACGGGGACATGCTGCGCGCCGCCGCCCTCGTGCTGTTCCGCCGGCTGCCCGTGCCGGTGCCGGTGCTGCGGAACCGCAGCCTGGCGTACATCGCCGAGGGCCCGGTGTTCGACCGGACGCAGGTGCACCTGGAGTCGGTGCTGACCCCGCTCGTGCAGTACCTGAAGTCCCGCGGGGCGTTCCTGGTGCGCGTCGGGCTGCCCGGCGTCGTGCGCCGGTGGGACGGTTCCGAGGTGCGCAAGGCCCTGGCGGCCGGGCAGACGGCGTCCGTCACGGACCTGGAGCCGCTGCACACCGCCCCCGAGGCCGACGACGTCCGCGCCCGCCTGCAGGCGCTGGGCTGGCAGGCCCCGAGCGAGAGCGAGTCCTTCGAGGCCGGCCAGCCGCAGTTCCAGGCGCGCATCCCGTTGCAGCCGGAGCTGTACGGCACCGAGCCGGTCAGCCCGGCCAAGGGCCAGGACCCCGAGGACCCCGCCGTGACCGCCGCCCTGAACCGGATGGACTCCACGTCCCGGCGCCAGACCCGCAAGTCCACCCGCTCCGAGCTGACCGTCACCGTGGGCACCGAGGCCGACCTGCCGGCCTGGCAGGCGCTCTACGAGGAGACCGCGCGGCGCGACGGGTTCACCGGCCGGCCGCTGGCCTACTTCCAGCGCATGTTCACCGCCCTGAACTCCTCCCCGGGCAGCGCCTGCACCCTCTACCTGGCCCACTACGGCGAGCAACTGCTGGCAGCGGCCATCTACGTGCGGCAGGGCACCTTCGGCTGGTACGTCTACGGTGCCTCGTCCGCCGAGGAGCGCAAGCGCTACGCGCCGCGGGCGCTGCAGCTGCGCCAGATCGAGGACTCGCTGGCCGCCGGGTGCACCTGGTACGACCTCGGCGGGATGAGCCCGTCGCTGGACCCCGAGTACGAACTGGCCGGGCTGACGCGGTTCAAAACCACCATGGGGGCCGACGTCGTGCAGACCTACGGCGAGTGGGACTATCCCGTCAGCCGGCTGCTGGCCAAGGGCTTCGCCCTCTACATGGCGCGCCGGGGCTGAGACGGCGGGACGCCAGGACGCCGGGCTAGTGCCCGAACTCCTCCGGGTCCGCGCGGTTCGCCGACCTCCCGCCGGACTCGCTGACGTCCAGGGCATCGATCGCCGCCTGGTCCTCGGCGCCCAGCGCGAAGGAGAACACGTCCAGGTTCTCCCGCTGGCGCTGCGGGTCGGCGGACTTGGGGATGGCGATCCGGCCCTGCTGCACGTGCCAGCGCAGCACCACCTGCGCGGGGGTGCGGCCCAGCCGGGCCGCGATCCCGGTGATCACCGGGTTCCGCAGCAGCCCGCTCCCCCGCCCGATCGGCGTGTAGGCCGCCGTCAGCACGCCGGCCGCGGTGTTCGCCTCCTGGACCGGCCGCTGGGCGTCCTCCGGTTCGCAGTAGACCTGGTTGACCGCCGGGACCAGCCCGGCGTCGAGGACCGCCTGCAGGTGGGACGGGGCGAAGTTCGACACGCCCCAGGACCGGATCAGCCCGCTCCCCACGAGTGAGGCCAGCGACTCGCACGCCTGCACGTACCGGTCCTGGTCCGGGTTCGGCCAGTGCACCAGGAACAGGTCGAAGTACTCCAGGCCCGCGCGCTCCAGCCCGGCCTCCAGCGCGGCCCGCACCACGTCCGGTCCGCCGTGCCACCGCCGGTTGAACTTGGAGGTGACGAACACGTCCTGCCGCGGGATCCCGGAACCGGTGACGGCCCGGCCCACCGCGTCCTCGTTGGCGTAGTTCTCCGCGGTGTCCACGTGCCGGTAACCCGCCTCCAGGGCCGAGGCCACGGCGCGATCGCACTCGGCACCGGTCATCGGCCAGGTGCCCAGGCCGATCATCGGGATCGGCACGTCGTCCACGTTGGTGCCCTCGAGCAGGGCGTAGCGCTGACTGGTCATGGGGCCACCTTAACGCACGGGCGGCACCTCCCCGCGAGGGAAGGTGCCGCCCGTGCGTCACTGTCGGATCAGCGGATCAGCCGCGGTAGTCCGTGCCGTAGTCGTCCAGCGAGATCGCGTGGAACTCCGGCGTGGACGAGGAGTCCAGCCCCGGGTAGTCGAAGTCCGCGAAGCCGGCCGGGCCGGTGAACAGGTTGGCCTTGGCCTCCTCCGTGGGCTCGACGTTGACCTGGGTGTACCGGTCCAGGCCGGTGCCGGCCGGGATCAGCTTGCCGATGATCACGTTCTCCTTCAGGCCCAGCAGCGGGTCCGACTTGCCCTCCATGGCCGCCTGGGTCAGCACCCGGGTGGTCTCCTGGAAGGACGCGGCGGACAGCCACGAGTCGGTGGCGAGCGAGGCCTTGGTGATGCCCATCAGCTCGTCACGGCCCGAGGCCGGCTGACGGCCCTCCGCCACGGCCTTGCGGTTCGCGGCGGTGAAGCGGGCGCGGTCGGTCAGCTCACCCGGCAGCAGGTCGGTGTCACCCGACTCGATGACGGTGATCCGGCGCAGCATCTGCCGGACGATGACCTCCACGTGCTTGTCGTGGATGCCCACGCCCTGGGACTGGTACACGTCCTGGACCTCCTGGACCAGGAACTTCTGGGCGGCCCGGGGACCGAGCACGCGCAGCACCTGCTTCGGGTCCACGGCACCGGCCACCAGCTGGGTGCCCACGGCCACGTGCTCGCCGTCGGCCACCAGCAGGCGCGCGCGGCGCAGCACCGGGTAGGCGATCTCCTCGGAGCCGTCGTCCGGGGTGAGCACCAGCCGCAGCTGCTTCTCGCTGTCCTCGATGGTCACGCGGCCGGCGACCTCGGAGATCGGCGCCACGCCCTTCGGGGTACGGGCCTCGAAGAGCTCCTGGATACGGGGCAGACCCTGGGTGATGTCGTCCGCGGAGGCCACACCACCGGTGTGGAAGGTCCGCATGGTGAGCTGGGTGCCCGGCTCACCGATGGACTGGGCCGCGATGATGCCGACGGCCTCGCCGATGTCCACCAGCTGACCGGTGGCCATGGAGCGGCCGTAGCACTTCGCGCAGGTCCCGACGGCGGACTCGCAGGTGAGCACGGAGCGCACCTTGATCTCGGTGATGCCCGCGGCGATGAACGCGTCGATGGCGACGTCGCCGATGGCCTCGCCGGCGTGGCCCAGGACGGTGCCGTCCTCGGCCTCGACGTCGACCGCCAGGGTCCGGGCGAACGAGGAGTTCTCCACGGTCTCGTGGCGGACCAGCTCGCCGTCGGCGTTCGGCACGCCGATGACCTCGGTCAGGCCGCGCTCGGTGCCGCAGTCCTCCTCGCGGACGATGACGTCCTGGGAGACGTCCACCAGACGACGGGTCAGGTACCCCGAGTTGGCGGTCTTCAGCGCGGTGTCCGCCAGACCCTTGCGGGCACCGTGGGTCGCGATGAAGTACTCCAGCACGGACAGGCCCTCACGGTAGGAGGACTTGATCGGGCGCGGGATGATCTCACCCTTCGGGTTGGCCACCAGGCCGCGGATGCCGGCGATCTGCCGGACCTGCAGCCAGTTACCACGGGCGCCGGAGGACACCATGCGGTTGATGGTGTTCAGCTTCGGCAGCCCCGCCTGCATGGCGGCGGCGACCTCGTCGGTGGCCTTGTTCCAGACGTCGATGAGCTCGGAACGACGCTCCTCGTCCGCGATGAGGCCCTTGTCGTACTGGGCCTGGACCTTGAGCGCCTGGTCCTCGTAGCCCTCCATGATGGAGGCCTTGTCGAACTCCGAGGTGATGTCGGAGATCGCCACGGTCACGCCGGACCAGGTGCCCCAGTAGAAGCCGGCGTCCTTGAGGTTGTCCAGGGTCGCGGCGGTCTGCACCATCGGGTAGCGCTCGGCGAGGTCGTTGACCAGGGCGCCGAGGCTGCCCTTGGTGGCTTGGGTCTCCAGCCAGGGGTAGTCGACCGGGAGCAGCTCGTTGAACAGCACCTTGCCCAGCGTGGTGTCCAGGACGGCGCGCTGGCCCTCCTCCCAGCCCTCGGGGGCCGGGACCTGGGCCGACGGCACGAAGCCGTCCACCGCGATCTTGACCGGGGCGTTCAGGTGCAGCGCGCCGGCGTCGAACGCCATGATGGCCTCGGCCACCGAGGAGTAGGCCTCCCCGGCCCCGGCCTCGTCCTCACGCACGGTGGTGAGGTGGTTGAGACCGATGATCATGTCCTGGGCCGGGACGGCCACGGCGCGGCCGTCGGAGGGCTTCAGGATGTTGTGGCTGGAGAGCATCAGCAGCCGCGCCTCGGCCTGGGCCTCGGGGCTCAGCGGCAGGTGCACGGCCATCTGGTCACCGTCGAAGTCGGCGTTGAACGCGCCGCAGACGAGCGGGTGCAGCTGCAGGGCCTTGCCCTCCACCAGCATCGGCTCGAAGGCCTGGATGCCGAGGCGGTGCAGGGTGGGTGCGCGGTTCAGCAGCACCGGGTGCTCGGTGATGACCTCTTCCAGCACGTCCCAGACCTGCGGGCGGAAGCGCTCCACCATCCGCTTGGCGGACTTGATGTTCTGGGCGTGGTTGAGGTCCACCAGCCGCTTCATGACGAAGGGCTTGAACAGCTCCAGCGCCATCTGCTTCGGCAGGCCGCACTGGTGCAGCTTCAGCTGCGGGCCGACCACGATCACGGAACGACCGGAGTAGTCCACGCGCTTGCCGAGCAGGTTCTGGCGGAA